>NZ_JBHYKG010000085.1:0-28391 GCF_042741245.1 Kitasatospora sp. NPDC058965 | reverse complement strand
GGGGGGGGGGGGGGGGGGGGGGGGGGGGGTGTCCGCGCCGCCGCCGGGCCCCCGGGGCCGGGGTGGCGGGGAAGGTGCTGGGGCTGCCGTACCCGGCGGCGGTGAAGGCGGTGTGGACGGCCTGCTCGACCGCCGCCGCCGACTCCTGCGGCACCAGGGCGATCACCGAGCCGCCGAAGCCGCCACCGGTCTGCCGGGCGCCCAGGGCGCCGGCCTCCAGCGCGGTGGCCACCGCCAGGTCGCTCTCCGCGCAGGAGATCCCGAAGTCGTCCCGCTGGGAGGCGTGACCCGCCGTCAGGATCGGCCCGAGCGCGGCGAACTCGCCCTTGTCCAGCAGCTCGATCGCCCGCAGCACCCGCGCGTCCTCGGTCACCACGTGCCGCACCAGCGGCGCCAGCTCGGCCGGCAGCACCTCCAAAGCGGCGGCGAGCCCGGCCTCGGGCAGGTCGCGCAGCGCGGCCAGTCCGAGCAGTTCGGCGGCCCGCTCGCAGCCGGCCCGCAGCCCGGCGTAGGCGCCGTCCCCCAGGTCGTGCTTGACCCGGGTGTCGATCACCAGCAGCGCCAGCCCCTGCTCGGCCAGCCGCAGCGGCACCTGGCGCCAGCTCAGGTCCCTGGTGTCCAGGAAGAGCGCGGCCCCCTCCTCGCAGCAGGCGGAGGCCATCTGGTCCATCACCCCGCAGGGCACCCCGACGAACCGGTTCTCGGCCCGCTGGGCCAGCAGGGCCAGCTCGGCCGCCGTCAGCGGCAGGTCGTAGAGGTCGCGGTAGGCGATCGCGGTGGCGCACTCCAGCGCCGCCGAGGAGGAGAGGCCGGCGCCGCCCGGCACGTCGCTGTCGAAGTACAGGTCGGCGCCGCCCACCCGGTGCCCGGCCTCGCGCAGCGCCCAGACCACCCCGGCCGGGTAGCCGGCCCAGCTGTTCGGCGCCCCGGGCGCGAGCGAGTCCACCTCGACGTCGGTGATCCGGTCGTCGCCCTGCTTGCTGAACAGCCGCAGCCGGCCGTCGGTGCGCGGGGCCGCGGTCACCCTGACCGCGTGCGGGAGAGCGATCGGCAGCACGAACCCGGCGTTGTAGTCGGTGTGCTCGCCGATCAGGTTCACCCGGCCCGGAGCCGCCCACACACCGGCGGCCACCGTTCCGAAGACCTGCTCGAACTCGTCTGTCACGTCTCGCTCTCCCGCGGTCGGGGCATCAGCCCTGGTGCTGCTGCTCGTACTTGTTGAGGGTGAAGGCCCAGGCGTCCGCCACGATGGCGTCCAGCTCCGGGCGCTTCGGGACCCAGCCCAGCTCGCGGCGGGCCCGCTCGGCGGAGGCCACCAGCACGGCCGGGTCGCCCGGGCGGCGCTCGGCCGTGACCACCGGGATCTCCCGGCCGGTGACCCGCTTGACCGACTCGATCACCTCGCGGACCGAGAAGCCGCTGCCGTTGCCCAGGTTGCAGATCAGGTGCTCGCCCGGCTTGGCCGCGTCCAGCGCCAGCAGGTGGGCCTCGGCCAGGTCGGCGACGTGGATGTAGTCGCGGATGCAGGTGCCGTCCGGGGTCGGGTAGTCCTCGCCGAAGACCGAGATGTGCGGGCGCTGGCCCAGCGCGGCCTGGAAGACCAGCGGGATCAGGTGCGACTCGGGGTCGTGCCGCTCGCCGTAGGCGCCGTACGCGCCGGCCACGTTGAAGTAGCGCAGGCTGACCGCGGCCAGCCCGTGCGCGATCGCCTCACTGGTGATCAGGTGGTCCACCGCCAGCTTGGTGGCGCCGTAGGCGTTGGTCGGCGAGGTGCGGGCGGTCTCGGCGATCGGGGTGACCTCCGGCTCGCCGTAGGTGGCGGCGGTGGAGGAGAAGACCAGCTTGCGCACGCCGGCCTTGCGCATCGCGCTGATCAGCTCCAGCGAGCCGGCCACGTTGTTGCGCCAGTACTTCTCCGGGTCCGCGACCGACTCGCCGACCTGCGAGGAGGCGGCGAAGTGCAGCACCGCGTCGAAGGAGGAGTCGAGCACCTCGGCGGCGTCCTGGATCCGGCCGCGGACGAACTCCGCGCCGGCCGGCACGCCCTCGGCGAACCCGGTGGACAGGTCGTCCAGCACGGTGACCTGGTGCCCCGCCTCCAGCAGGTGCGCCCCGACCACGCTGCCGACGTAGCCGGCACCACCGGTGACCAGGTACTTGCTCATGTTGCGACCTCCCGCAGGCGCTGTGCCGCCGCCTCGGGCGACACATCGTTGACGAACGCGTCCATGCCGGATTCGACCCCGGCCAGGAACTTCAGCTTGCCTACGGTACGACGGATCGTGAAGAGCTCCAGATGCAGTGCCAGCTCGGCGCCGCCGCGGCGCGGGGCCTGGTGCCAGGCGGCGATGTAGGGGGTGGGCGAAGCACCCTCGCCGAACAGGCGGTCGAAGCGGCGCAGCAGCTCCAGGTACAGGCCCGGGAACTCGGCCCGCTCGGCCTCGGCGAGCTCGGTCAGGTCGGCCACCCGGCGGTTCGGGTACAGGTGCACCTCGTACGGCCAGCGCGGGGCGAACGGGACGAACGCCGTCCAGTGCTCACCGGCCAGCACCACCCGCACGGGGTCGGCCCGCTCGGCCACCAGCAGGTCCTCGAACAGGTTGCGGCCGGTGCGGGCGCGGTGCTCGTCGGCGCTGGCGATCATCTTCAGGGTGCGCGGGGTGGTGAACGGGAAGGCGTAGATCTGGCCGTGCGGGTGAGCCAGCGTCACGCCGATCTCGGCGCCGCGGTTCTCGAAGCAGAAGACCTGGTCGACCCCGGAGGCGAGGCTCAGCTCGGCGGTGCGGTCGGTCCAGGCGTCCAGCACGAGGCGGGCCTTGGCCTCGTCCAGGTCGGCGAAGGAGGCCCCGTGGTCGGCGGTGAAGCAGACCACCTCGCAGCGGCCGATGCCCGGGCGGACCTGGTGCAGGTCGTCGTCCTCGACCGCGCGCACGGCGTCGGCCGAGTCGAAGGCCAGGGAGGGGAAGCGGTTCTCGAAGACCGCCACGTCGTAGTCGGCGGCCGGGATCTCGCTCAGGTGCTCGCCCTGGCTGGGGCAGAGCGGGCACTGGTCGGCCGGCGGGTGGTAGGTGCGGCCCTGGCGGTGCGCGGCGACGGTGATCCAGTCGCCGGAGACCGGGTCGCGGCGCAGCTCGGCCAGGCTGCTGGTGGGCTCCAGCGGACGCCGGTCCAGCGCCTCGCGCAGCTGCCGGTCGTCCCGGTCGTAGTAGATCAGCTCGCGGCCGTCCGCCAGCTTGGTCGTTGTCTTGCGCACAGTCTTCCGCCCTAGGTGAAGCCAGCACCGCCGTCTGCTTCACACATAATCAAACATTACTCATCAGCAGTCAACAGACTGAGAGGGATCCGCGCATGGCTGCGGCCCGTGCCGACCGGTCGGCACGGGTTCGGGGCAGGTGGGAGGGTGTGGGGCGGTCCGGACCCGGCTCAGTTGCGGGTCAGTTGCGGGTCCAGCCGCGGGTCAGTCGGGGGTCAGTCGCGGGTCAGTCGGGCCAGCAATCCGGTGCGGTCGGCGACCGCCGCGGCCTCCAGTCGGGTGCGGGCCCCGAGCTTCATCAGCACCCGCTGGACGTGGGTGCGGGCGGTGCTGGGGGCGATGCCCATGCCGGCCGCGATCTGGTGGGTGTCCTGCCCCTCGGCGATCCGGGCCAGCACCTGCACCTCGCGCCGGGTCAGCGCGCCGAGCAGTCGCAGCGCCTCGTCGTCCGGCTCGCGGACCGGGTGCAGCAGCCAGTCGAAGGCGGCCTGCAGCACCTCGACCGACGCCGCGGCCTCGCCGGCCCGGGCCCGGGTGATCGAGCGGTCCACCACCTCGATCCGCTCGTCGCTGCGCACGTAGCCCGCGGCGCCGGCCGCGAAGGCGTGGGCCACGCCGCGCAGGTCGTCCACCGGGGCGAGCACCACCACGGCGACCTCCGGCCGCTCCTGGCGCAGCCGCCGGACACCCGCGAAGGCCCCGGGAGCGCCGGGGCGGGCCACGCCGAGCAGGCAGACGTCCGGGCGGCGCTGGGCCACCAGCTCCGGGGCGCTGGAACCGGGCGAGCCGACCGCCAGCACCCGGTGGCCGCGCACCTGGAGCGCCGCGGCCAACGCCTCCGCCAGCAGTCTGTGATCGTCCACCACGACCAGCCGTACGCCCAAGGGGCCCTCCCCCACCTGCGCGGGACATCGCCCGCTCGCCGCGTACCGGCCGTACGCCACCCGCCTGTTGACGCACCATCACAGCGCATCCCGGACCCGGGGCGCTGGAAAGTGACGAGTTCGAGACCGGCGGGACCACCACCGGCAGGACCGTCCGGCCCGGGGAGCAGGAGAATAGCGAAAAGGCCCCCGCCGTGATGGCGGAGGCCTTTCTCTGGAGCCCCCATGCGGAATCGAACCGCAGACCTTCTCCTTACCATGGAGACGCTCTACCGACTGAGCTATAGGGGCGAACCGGTCGAACGAGGAAGACATTACATGGTCATCGGGGGGATTGGGAAATCGGTGACCGCCGGTCGGTGCACGCCCCTGCGGCCGGGGTGCGCGCCCGGGGCGGAGAGGTGGCCCGGGGCGGCGCGGCGGGGGTGGCGGGAAGGTGGCGCGGGGCGGTGGTGCGGGGTGGTGATGAGGGGCGGTGGCGCGGTGCGGCAGTGGAGGCGGTCCGGCAGGGCCGGGTGGCCCCGCCGGGCGGCGGGACGGCGAGGCCGGGCGGACCACGGCTAGGTGGCCGGACTGCGGCTAGGCGGCCGGACTGCGGCTAGGCGGCCGGCTCGCTGCCGACGGCGGCCGCCCGGCGGGCCGGGCCCGGGGCGTCCGGGAGCTGACCCAGACTCAGATCGGTCCCGCTGGTCTCCGGCAGCGCGAGCAGGCAGGCGATCGCGACCGCCCCCAGCCCCGCCAGGTACCAGCCGACCGGGGCCGCGGTGCCGTAGCTCGCGGTCAGCCGGCCGGCCAGCAGCGGTGCGGTGGCCCCGCCGAACACCCCGCCCAGGTTGTAGGTGAACGCGGCGCCGGTGTACCGGATCCGGGTCGGGAAGAGCTCCGGCAGGTAGGCCGCGACCGGACCGAGCAGCACCCCCAGCAGCAGCGAGCAGCCGGCCAGGGCCAGCAGCATCAGCTCCGGCTGCAGGCTCTCCAGCGCCGGGAAGAGCAGCAGCGACCAGAGCGCCGCCAGCGCCGTGCCGACCAGCACCGTGCGCCGGCGCCCCCAGCGGTCGGACCAGCCCGCACTGCACCAGACCGCCAGCGCGCCGGCCGGCGCGGACAGCAGCTGCATGCCCAGCATCAGGGTGCGCGGCACGCCGAGCTGCCCGGTGGCGTACCCGAGGGCGTAGGTGCTGGCCAGGTAGTACAGCGCGTAGCCGAAGGAGAGGGCGCCGGTGCCGAGCAGCACGGTGCGCCAGTGGTCGCGCAGCACGGTGCGGACCGGCACGCTGTCGCGCTCCCCCGCGGCCCGGGCGAAGACCGGGGTCTCGGCGATCCGCAGCCGGACGAACAGGCCCACCGCGACCAGCAGCAACGAGCCCAGGAACGGCAGCCGCCAGCCCCAGGCGACGAACTGGCGCTCCGTCAGGGTGAGCGAGAGGGACAGGAACGCGAGGGTGGCCAGCACGCTGCCGACCGCGGGACCCAGCTGGAGGTAGCCCGCCCACCGGCCGCGCCGGTGCCGCGGCGCGTACTCCGCCACCAGCAGGGCCGCGCCGCCCCACTCGCCGCCCAGTCCGAAGCCCTGCGCGAACCGCAGCAGGACCAACAGCGCCGGCGCCCACACGCCCCACCGCCCGTACCCGGGCAGCAGGCCGACCGCCGCCGTGGCCAGCCCCATCAGGAGCAACGACGCCACCAGTACGGCTTTTCGACCCACCCGGTCGCCGAAGTGCCCGAAGCACACCGCGCCGACCGGTCGCGCGACGAAGGCCACCGCGTACACCGAGAGGGCGGCGAGCAGGGCGTTGGCCGCACCGAGCACAGGGAAGAACTCACGCCCGAAGACCAGGGCCGCAGCCAGCCCGTACAGGAAGAAGTCATAGAACTCGATCGCCGTCCCGACGAAGGCGGCAGCCGCCACCCGCCCCAGCCCCTCGTTCTCCCCGGGACCCGGCGCGCCGCCCTGCTCTGACGCCTTGTCAATCGTCATGGATCGACCATGCCTCCCGGGCCGGGCCCCGGACAGCCGCCGCTCGGGTGACGGGGGCGCGCAAAGTTCGTACACACTCCGGGGTGGTGCGCTTCTGCCTCGATGTGCAACCGTTGGGTTGCACATCGAAGTCCGCCGCCCGCCCGCCGCCGCGGGCACAGCCCTGGGAGTCGCCGTGGTTCCGGACCGGATCGAACGAGAGATCACCATCGCCGCCCCCGTCGAGCGGGTCTGGGCCGTACTGACCACCGCGGAGCACATCGGCCGGTGGTTCGGCGTCGGCACCCCCGCCTCGGTGGACCTGCGCCCCGGCGGCCGGATCGTCTTCGACCACCCGCCGCACGGTCCGCTGCCCGCCGTCGTCGAGCGCCTCGACCCGCCCCACCTGCTCGCCTACCGCTGGGCCGTGGCCGGCCCGCAGGGCGCCGACCCGACCCCGGAGAACTCCACCCTGGTCGAGTACCGGCTCGCCCCGACCGAGGGCGGCACCCTGCTCACGGTGGTCGAGAGCGGCCTGGCCGGCGTGCTGATGGCCGAGCCGGACCGGGCCGAGCGCCACCGGGCCAACAGTGCCGGCTGGGAGCGCACCCTGACCGGCCTGCGCCGGTACGCCGAACCGCTGGCCGCGTGAGCGGGGGCGGGGGCGGAGGCGTGAGCGGGGACGGGGGCGCGAGCGGAGGTGGAGGCGGGGACGGGGGCGCGAGCGGTCGTGCGGGCGGTCGTGCGGGCGGGTCCGGCCCCGGACCGGTGCTGGCCGCCCTCGCCGACCCGACCCGGCGTCAGCTGCTGGACCTGATCGCGGCCCGCCCGGACGGCAGCGCGACGGCCACGGAGCTGGCCGGCGCGGTTCCGGTCACCCGGCAGGCGGTGGTCAAGCACTTGGCCGTCCTGGCCGAGGCCGGACTGGTCGAGCCCCACCGCACCGGCCGCGAGGTCCGCCACGCCCTGCGCACCGCACCCCTGCTGGACACCGCCCGCTGGCTGACCGAGCGCGGAGCGGCCTGGGACCGCCGCCTGGCGGCGATCAAGGCGATCGCCGAGGAGGACTGAGGAGGGCTTGGGCGGACCGAGGGCGGGGCACGCAGTCTTGGTTTGCCCACGCTCGTTACTCTTTGCATATGCTTGCCCACGTCAGGTAGCGGGAGTGGGGAGCGCGATGAGCGACGGGTTCCAGGTCCGACCGGACGAACTGACCGCCGCCGGCTCCTCGGCGCACGCGGTGGCGGATCTGCTGCCGGTCCAGTCCGACCGGCTGGGCGCGGCCGTGGCGGGCGCGGCAGTCGGCCTGCCCGGCTGGCGCACCGCCGCCGCCCTGCAGTCCTGGGGCGCCGCGTGGCACACGGTCCTCGGCGAGCTGGGGCAGCAGCTGACCGCGCAGGCCGAGCAGCTGGGCACCACGGCCGACCGCTACCGAACCGGCGAGCTCTCGGCCCTGGACGGCTTCCGCAGCGCGCTGGCCGGCCGCTGATGGACCTGGCCACGCTGCGCGACGCCCGACCCAACGCCCTCCCCGACGCCGCCGAGGCCTGCGAGCAACTGGCCGGCGCACTCCGCGACCAGGCCGAGGAGTGGCGCTCC
Organism: Kitasatospora sp. NPDC058965; assembly: GCF_042741245.1. NCBI lineage: Bacteria > Bacillati > Actinomycetota > Actinomycetes > Kitasatosporales > Streptomycetaceae > Kitasatospora > Kitasatospora sp. NPDC058965. The sequence continues at coordinate 20,698 of NZ_JBHYKG010000085.1, read as the reverse complement.
GCCGTGCTCTGCCGCACCGTCAACTCCGGCTGGCAGGGCGCCGCCGCCGAGAGCTGCCGCACCACCCTGGAGTCCGCCGAGCACCAGCTGCTCTCCGCCCGCGCCGAACTCCTCACCCTGGCGGCCACCCTGCAGAGCGGCGGCGAGGCCCTGCGACTGGCCCAGGCCCGCCTGACGGACGCACTGGCGGAGGCGGCCGCCACAGGGGTCGCGGTGGACGGGGAGGGACACCCGGACGCCGCCGCGGACGACGACCTCGCGTCCCGGGTCAGTGGCGCACTGATCGACGCGGACACCGCCGACCGCGCGCTGGCCGAGCAGTTGGCCGCCCACACCCGGGCCGCCGCGGACGGCACCGCCCTGGACTACCGCGGGTACGCCCCCGATCCCCTCTCCCCCGCCGTCGCCGCCCCCGACCTGCTCGCCGCCGCCTTCCCACCCGCAACCACGGCCCCCACCGAGGTGGCCGCGTGGTGGCGCAGCCTCCCCGCCGACGAACAACAGCACCTGATCACCACCCGCCCCGACCTGATCGGCAACCGCGACGGCCTCCCCGCCACCGCCCGGGACCAGGCCAACCGCCTCACCCTCGCCCGCTACCTGACCACCTACGCGGACCGCCCCACCCCCGCCGACCGCACCAAACTGGCCGGCTTCCAGGCCATCCAGGCCCGCCTCGACCGCAGCGGCACCACACCACCGGTCCTGCTCCTCGGCGTGTCGGACCAGGGCCAGGGCCGCGGCATCCTCTCCTTCGGCAACCCGGACACGGCCACCAACGTGAGCGCGTACGTCCCGGGACTGGGGACGGAACTGGGGAACGTCGGGGGGAAGGACGGGGACCGGGCGTTCAACGTCTGGAAGGCAGCCAACAAGGCGGATCCCACACGGGGCACAGCCTCGATCGTCTGGCTCGGCTACGACCCTCCTCCTGGGCTCGACAAGCTGGATCCTGCCTCGCTGGAGGTGATGGATGACCAACGTGCGAAGGCGGGCGCGGTCAGCTATTCCACATTCATGGCCGGCTTGCGCGCCAGCCACGAAGGCTCGCCGGCACACATGACCGCCCTGGGCCACAGCTACGGTTCCTTGACCGTTGGCCTCTCTGGGCAGAGTCCGGGCGGTGATCACGCAGACGACATGATCCTCATCGGGAGCCCTGGCACTGGAGCCGAGCACGCGTCACAGCTCGGAATCCCGACGGACCACGTATGGGTCGGAGCTGCCGAGAACGATCCCGTCACCTACACCCCCGATCCGGTCGGCAACCTGACTGGAAACCTCGAAGAACGCTGGTTCGGCCGTGATCCCGCGAGCGCTGACTTCGGCGCACGGCGCTTCGACGTGGCAGATGGCCCGGCACACAGCTTCTCCGCACACTCGAACTACCTGGATTCGAGTGGCGGCAACTCACTCACCAACATCGGGCAGATCGTCTCCGGACACGCCGACCGAGTGAAGACCCAGCCGTACCGATGAATCCACCAAGACTCCCGCACCTGCTCGCGCTGTTGATGACGCTCACTCTGGTGAGCGGTTGCCAGTCCGCGAAGCCTGGACCCGAGGCCACCGTGATGACTCCCACTGAGGCGAAGGTCAAGCTCACCGCGCTTCTCGACGACACCATGGCCGCGGTCACACCTTCGCTCGGCTTCAGGGACAGTTGGCCTGATGTCACGGAGAATGACACGCCGCGGGGCACCGCCAATGTCTCGCTCGACAGGTTCATCACGACCAAGGTCGATCCGACCAAATACGGGGCCCTGCTCGGTCTGGTGGAACGCCATTGGAAGGCACGTGGCTACACGATCGAGAGCGTGAACGCCGACGCCACCATGCCTGCCATCTTCGCCAGAGCCAGCGACCAGGAGGCCATTCACCTGACAGTCGGCTACCCGGGAAATGTCACGCTCACTGCCAACGTCAGCCCCATCAAAGCCCCGGACCCGGCAGCGAGCACCGACCCGTTCGGCCCACGCCCCACCGAACCCACCAGCGCCAACGGGAACCTGGACCTGCTCCCCACCCTGGACGACCCCTTCTGGTCCCACTGACCGATCCCCCGCTCTGAACGGCCTTGCGAAGCCCGCACACAGCGTGAACGCGAAACACCGGACAGTCGAACACCGTCACGGTATGTTGATCCCCGGTCACGGGACCGACCCGTGCCGTGGAAGCGCTGGGGGGCGCATGAGCGATCCACTGGAGTTCGAACGCCGGATGAATCCCTGGCTGTTCGACAGCGCAGGCAATCTGACCGACCAGGCCAAGCAGCAGTTCCCCGACCTCGCGGCGGCGGCTGCGCACGCGCCGGCGCCGGGGTGGAGTCCGGCCACCGGGGGGACGGTGGTGTCGGTGGACCCGGCAGCGCTGCAGCAGGCCGGGCAGAACGCGCAGGCGTTGCAGGCTGCCCTGCGCGCCGAGTGCGGCGGTCCGGAGGCGAGCCTCGGGCAGGCGGTCAGCTCGTTGAACGGGTGGGCGAGCAGCGCGGCGATCAGCGCGGCGTGGCAGACGTGGAGTCTGCAGGCCCAGGCGCTCAGCAGCACGTTGGACCAGTTGATCACCAAGCTGGAGACCACGGCCCGCACCTACGCCCAGGGCGAGGACCACAACCAGCGGCGGTTCCAGGCCTCTTGAGGAGTCGGACATGGTGACGTTCTACGAGCTCCACAACACCGACCTCGCCTCGCTGGACGCCTTCGCCGCCGACTTCGAGCGGCTGGTCCGCCGGTGGGACCTCGGCGAGTCACTGAACAGCGGCGTGCTCGCGACGCTCCGCGGCACCAACTGGCGGGGTGATGCCGCCACCAGTGCGGCCGCCGCCATCAACGGGATCCGCACCCAGATCGACGCGGCCTTCGACGAGGCCGGCGCCCTCGCGGTCGCGCTGCGCGACGCGCACACCGAGTTCCTCGCCGCCCAGCAGGACCTGTCCCGGGCCCTGCAGGAGGCGGCCGACCACGCGATGACGGTGGACGGCAGCGGGACCGTGCAGTGGGAGGCGAAGGGCAACCCCGACGACCCGGACGCCACCGCCTACGCCAAGTCCGCCAAGCAGAACGCGGACCTGGTCAAGCAGGCCATCGATGCCGCCGTCGCCCGTGCCACCGAAGCCGACAACGCGATGGTGGCTGCCCTGTCGGCCGACACGGGCAGTAGCACGAGCTCCTTCAACAGCGCTCCACTGGGCGGTATTTCGGAGATCGAGGCGCAGCAGGCCGCGGACCTCATGCGACTCGGCGACAAGGCCACCGACGCCCAGGTCGCCCAGCTCGACGCCCTGCTGAAGGCACACCACGACGATCCCCGGTTCGCCACGGCGTTCTACACCTCGCTCGGGCCGGAGGGGTTCCTCAAGGACCTCGGCAGGTTGGACCAAGGTCCCGGTCTGATGCAGGGTCCACGCTCGGGGATGTTGACGGACCTCCAGGGAGATCTGGGCCTCACCCTGGCGACGGCCACCAGGTCCGGCAACCAGCCCCATCTGTCCGACGACTGGGAGGCCGGGCTCCGCAAGGCCGGCGCCACGCAGTACTCCCTTAGCACCGGGAGCCCGCCCGGTGGCCGACCGTACGGCTATCAGATCCTCTCCAACGTGCTGCGCACCGGGCAGTACGACCCGCACTTCCTCACCCCCGTCGCCGAGCACATCACCCAACTCACCGAGGCCGACCCCGGCCGCTGGAACGAGGCGACGGCGCTGAGCGGCCTGGTCCACCGCGACGGCCTGGGTTCGGGCGACGGCGGCTACAACCCGATGTCGGGGGTGCTGGAGGCACTGGGCCACAGCCCGGACGCGGCCCTGCAGTACTTCCACGACCCGGCCACCCTCTACAACCCGGACGGCACGGTCCTCAGGACGGGCGCCGAGAACCATTACCTGCACGAGCTCACGGACCCGAAGAGCGGGGTGCTGCAGGACGTCCTGCTGAGCAAGAACGATGCCCCGGGCGGAGTCGCCCCGGACGAAGCGACGTCACTGGGACACGCGCTGGAGGCAGCGACGACCGGCGCAGCATGGGACGCGCCGCCCGATGTCGCACTGCCGCCGCACAGCGGCGCCATGAACGACCTCACGAGCCAGGTGGTCAGCACCTTCGGGCACCAGAACGGACCAGACCTGATCCATGGCGACGGGGCGCCCTTCGCGCCCCTGAACGGCAGCTTGGGCCACATGGTGGCGGCCCATGTCGCTGACGCGCAGCAGGCAATCGCCGGCGGGCCCTCCGGGCCGCAACAGAGCCACACTCCCGGTGCGCCGTTGAACAGCGCGGACACACTCAGATTGGTGGCCGCGCTTGGTCGGGATCCGGAGGCCTACGCCAGCGTGCTGCACGCCCAGCAGGCCTACACCGCGGCACAGATTCACGATGTGCTGCTTCAGAATCCCGGTCATGGCGACCTTCTGGCCGAGGCGGTCCGAAACACCGCGCAACCCGGCGGCGTGATGGCCGGTGTCCTCAACGGCGGTCGGGTCGACGAGGTGTACCACACCCACCAGATCAGTGATGCCGCGTACAACGCGAAGATCGACGAACGGGCCGAGTGGGCCACCAAGGCCTGGGACCTGAGCGCAGGCAAGGAAGCAGCAAAAGCACCGGTGCTCGGGGACTACGTCAACAAGCAGGCCGACGAAATGATCCAGAACATCGCAGGCAAGTACAGGATCGACAGCACCAATATGGCCCGGGACCAAACCGCGTCCATCCTGGAGACCTGGGGATCCGTCGAGTCCGCCAAGGCGGCCGTCCGCGCAGCTGCCGTAGGTACCTCGCTCGATGCGCAGACCGTTCAGACACTTGCCGATTCGGCCGCCACCAGCGCACAGAGTGGCTACGGCGTCGGCTATGGGACGCTCTATCAGGGGGTGAGCCGTGGCGCTGGAGGCGCAGGACAGGCATGAGCCGGTAGGACGTCCGCACCTGGGTCGACGATCTCTCATATCCGCCCTGGCGCTCGCCGTCATAGCAGCACTGGTAATCGGCGGAATGCTGTGGCGAGCCTCGCCACGGCCGGTGGAATTGCCGGCGAGCGCGTGCTGGGGAGAGCTCCAGAGAGCCGACCTCCAGCCGCTTGCCGGCAAGAGTGGCAAGGTGTCCGAGAGCCTGCTGAGCACGATTGACGGCTCCTACCCGGGCGGGTGGCCGAACCGCCAGTGCAACCTCGGGCTGAGCAGCCGGGGGCCGGCCTTGCTGGGAGTGCTGATCAACTCGAAGGGCGAGAACGACGGCGCGACCCAGTTGCGGGGGTTCGGGGCGACGACGGTGACGCCTGTGGATTTCGGTCCGGACGCGCCGGGTTGGGTGGGCAGTGGCGGGGACCCGGCGGTTGCGTTGTACCTGAAGTGCGACTTCGAGGGGTCGACGAAGGCCTTGCATCCCTACACCGATCCGTTCATCGAGGTCCACGTCTTCACCTCGGCGGGGCTCGCCAGCGCTTCCCCGGGCGAAGTACGCCAGGCGCTGGCCGGAATCGCTCTGAAACTGGCGAAGGCCGTGGTGCGGAGATTCCCCTGCTACAACCAGGTGCAACTGGCGGACCGGGCCCCCGTACTGCCGCCGGGGTGAGGCTGCACGGAGGAAACCCGGTGGCGGACCGGGCCACTTGGCGCGTAAGCATGCGAAGCATGACCCAACTCCCCACCCGCTGGACCCAAGCCACCGTCTACCCCGACATGTGGGCCGACCCCGACACCGATCCGCGCGACAACGACTCCACCCCGGAGGGGGAGTTGGCGACCCTGCAGGAGTACCTCGCCAACTACCGGCTGACCCTGCGGATGAAGTGCGACGGGCTGAATCCGGAGCAGCTGGCCCGGCGGTCGGTGCCGCCGTCGACCATGTCGCTGCTCGGGCTGGTGCGGCACCTCGCGGCGGTGGAGCGGGACTGGCGGAACTGGGTGACCGACGGGGAGCCGGAGCCGAAGCTGTACGGGCAGCGGGACGCGGACTTCGACGGGGCGGTGGGCGAACCGGACGTGGTCGAGGGGGCGTTCGCCGACCTGGCGCGCGAGCAGGCCGCGACCGACGCCGTGCTGGACGGCCGGGCGGACCTGGGCGAGAAGCTCGGGCGCGAGCAGATCGCGGTCCGGGCCATGCTGGTGCACCAGATCGAGGAGTACGCCCGGCACTGCGGACACGCTGACCTGCTGCGCGAGTGCGTCGACGGCCGGGTCGGCCAGTAACCGCTCAGGCGGGCGGGAGCAGGCGGTCGACCAGGGCATCCACCAGGCGGCCGTCCTGGTCGACCAGGTCGGGCAGCGTGAGGCGGTCCAGGATCAGGCCGGTCATGCCCAGGTAGAGCAGGACCACCGCGTCGCGGTCGCCGGGGAGCCGCTCGCCGAGGTGGAAGGCGATGTTGGCGTCCAGGTCCGCCCGGAGCGTGTCGGTGAGGGCCGCCCGCAGCTCCGGGCGGCGGGTCGCTTCCAGGCGCAGTTCGAGCATCGCCAGGTAGCCGGCCCGGTCCTGGTCGATCCGGCGCAGCACGTCGTGCATCAGCGCGGTCACCAGGGCCCGGTCCCGCGGGGCGCCCAGCAGGTCCGCGAGCGCGGCCGGGTCCGGGGTGAGGCGGTGGTGGATGCGGCCGGCCGTCTGGTGCAGCAGGTCCTCGCGGCTGGCGAAGTAGTTGGACGCGGTGCCGCCCGGGACCCGCGCCTGCGCGTCCACCGCGCGGAAGGTCAGGCCCCGGGCGCCTTCCCGGGCGAGCACCTCGATGGCGGCGTCGGTGAGGGCGGCACGGCGGGCCGGGTTCAGGGCCATGGGGGTTGATCCTCCGTCAGGTCGGCGGGCGGGCCGGGGAATGCCTTGCAAACCACTACACCTGAAGTACTATACCTGTCGTGGTTAGCGACAGCCCCGCCCACCACAGCCATGTCACCCCAGAGCAAGGAACTGGATGCGCAAGCTCACGTACTACGTCGGCGCCACCGTCGACGGCTACATCGCCGCCCCCGACGGCAGCTTCGACTTCCTCCTCTCGCGGTACCTCACCCCGGACTTCCTGCCGCACCTGATCGGCGAGTACCCCGAGACGCTGCCCACCCCGGCGCGCGCCGCCTTCGACGTCGCGGACGCGCCCAACACCCGCTTCGACACCGTCCTGATGGGCCGCGGCACCTACCAGCCGGGCCTGGACGTCGGACTCACCAGCCCGTACGCCCACCTGCGCCAACTCGTCTTCTCCCGGTCCCTGGGCAGCAGCCCGGACCCCGCCGTCGAGGTCACCGCCGAGGACCCGGTCACCGTGGTCCGCCGGCTCAAGCAGCAGCCGGGGCTGGGCATCTGGCTCTGCGGCGGGGCCGATCTGGCCGGACAGCTGGCCGACGAGGTCGACGAGTTGATCATCAAGCAGTACCCGATGGTGGCCGGCGCCGGGATCCCCCTGTTCCGCACCGGGTTCGGCACGCGGGGCTTCTCCCTCAGTGGCAGCCGGGCGTTCGACAACGGAACCCTGGTGCTGACCTATACCCGGACCACGGACCGGTAGCGCCGAGCCGCAGCCAGTGGCGTCAGCCCGTCCGGCCGGGCACCGGCCCGGCCCGGCCGGTACCCCTGGACCGCTCCCGGGCCTCACGGGCAACGGCCCGCGCCCGGGCGATCACCGTGGGACGGGCGCCGGTCGAGGCGGGCGGGAACGGCGGACAGCCCGGACAGTGACGTGAGGGTGGCGCACCCGCGGGGAGGGGCGCGCGGCAGGAGGCGCACTCCGAGCGGCGCTTCCCGCGCTGCGGTTCGGGTGGCAGACGGTCCAGCAACCGGCGACGGGTGAAAGCTCCCGGACTGTGGACCGCGGTGGGCAGGCCGGCCGCCAGCACGGTGCGGAACTGCTGAGCGGTGATGCCGCGGGCGAACCAGTCAGCCGCCAGGGGCTCCAACTCGGCGCATTCACGGGCGGAGAGGGTCAGGCGCGCGTCGACCGACCCCAGGGAGGCCAGGGCACGGTAGGCCTCGGATCGGGCCGACGGGACGGGCGAGGGGTCCTCGCGAGTGCTGCCGGTGCGACGGTCGGCGAGGAAGCGTTCCCACCAGGCGACCGGTCGGGGCGTGCGGGAGAAGAAGGTGCGGAACACCCAGCGGGTGAGCCCCTCCCCCACGGTCTCGCGGACCCGGAGCAGGTGCCCGGCACGGGTCAGCGCACGGAGGGCGGAGCGCACCGCCTGCTGTCCGTACCGGGGTTGCTCGCGGGCGAGGGTCTTGGTGTCGATCGCCGCCCCGTCCGGGAGGCGGTCGATGAAGGCCGCCAGGTACGCCTCGCGCTCGGGCAGGTGTGCGAAGTCCGTTGGTCCGGACGGGTGCTGGGCGGAGGCGGAACGCTTACCGAACCCGGGGGCGGCGGTAGGATGGGTGTCAGCCACAGGATCGACGGCTTTCGATTCGTAGGTCAGACCCCCGTTCGGTGTTGGTAGCACCGGCGGGGGTTGTTCTTTATGCGGCGAAAGCTACACGCAAATGCGGTGCGTGGCCAATCGATGACAATTAGTCATACTTGCTGGTCTGCAGGTGCCTTGGAGCGGCCGGATGGGTGGGAGGGTGGGTCAGGACCACCCACCGTTCCTCAGAAAGGGCGCTCGGATCCCGAAGCCCGAAGCTCGGGTGCACCGGCGAGGAACGCCACCCAGGCAGCAGCGGCGAAGGAGAGCACCGGGCCGGCCTGGTCCTTGGAGTCGCGCACGTGGACGGTGGTGGGGCACCGGGCGACTTCGACGCAGTCGCCGCCCTCGGAATCGCTGTAGCTGGACTTGAACCATGCCAATTCCGTGTTCACAGTGCCTCCGCCAACGTACCGATGAACTGCGCGGACTCCTCAACTCCCAAAGCCTGCATGCGGATCATGCCATGACGCTGGGTCAGGATGCTGAGCCTTTCAGCGTCGGCGTGCAGGACACCGCTGGACTGGCCCTCCACGTACGCATAGTGCTGATGTTCCGGGGTTTCCAACAGAACGAAGGGGCCGGACAGCGCCGGAACGACTCCACGACCAACTGGCAGGATCTGAACGCTGACGTTGCGCCGTTTGCCGACTTCAAGCAGGTGACGCAGCTGGCCCTTCATTACCTCCGGCCCGCCGACCTTGGCATGCAACGCTGCCTCGTAGATCACGAACCCGAAGAGAGCAGGCGGGTTGCGACTCAGCTTTGCTTGGCGCTCGATTCGGGCAGCAACACGCTCGTTGACCGTGTCGTCTCCGAGAGGAGGGCAATGGTCGGAGATGAGTGCCCGGGCATAAGCAGGGGTCTGGAGCAGTCCGGGGATCAGCAGACTGGCATAGGAGAGCAGTGCGATTGCTGCCTCTTCTACAGCTACGAACTCCTTGGCGTGGCTGGGAAAGCGCTCCGGCTTCAGGTACGCCGTGGCCGCCAGCAGCATGCCCCGCGCGTCACACAGCGTCTCCGCCGCCGTCAGCACCTTGAGGCTCGGCCTTCGTCGGCCCTGCTCCATCGATTTCACTGTCTCGACGTCATAACTCGACTCGTCGGCCAGTTGCTCCCTGCTGACACCGCTTCGTTCACGCCAGAGTTTGAGCTGGTTCCCGCAGTACCGCCAGGCGACCGGAGGTTCCGAGTTCGCTCCCACCACAGCACCCCCAGGAGGTTCGCGGGTACACCACGGGTACAGGAACCGGTTGGACCCGGTCTGCCACTCCCGAGGCTAGAGCTGCAGCGCCACGGTAGGAGCTGCAATGGCCGGATTGCTGCTCGCGCGAGTGAGATCCGGCTCCCTCAGGTTTGTGCCCCAAGGACTCTGATGGTCACTCAGCCCCCGGCAGCCCCGTTTGCCACCACCGTTCGCCTGCCGCGCTCCGCCCGCAGTGTCGGCAAGGCCCGGGCTGCGTTCCGCGCGGACGCGGCCGCCTGGGGCCTCCCGGTGGACGAGACCGACACCGCCGCGCTGCTGCTCTCCGAACTCCTCACCAACGCCTGCCGCCACGCTCACGCCCCGCGTGACCGCTACCTGGAGGCCGGTTGGGCCCTGGACCGACCGGCCGGGGTGCTCCGGGTAGCGGTGTCCGACGCGAGCCGCACCCTGCCGAAGCCCCGTCAGGCCGCGCCCGACGACGAGTCGGGGCGCGGCCTGGAGCTGCTCACCGCGTTGGCCACCGCCTGGGGCGCCGCACCGCGCGAGGGCGGGATCGGGAAGACCGTGTGGTGCGAGCTCAAGGTGCCCGTCGAGCGGGCGTGACGGTCAGGGCTGGCGGTACGGGTTGGCGGGCGGAGTGCCCTGACCCCCGGGCTGCTGCGGGTCCCCGTACGGCTGCTGCTGCGGGGACACCGGATAGCCCTGCTGCACCGGGGCCGGCGGGTCGCCCGCCCGGTTGCGGCGCACCAGGACCACCACCAGGCCGACCACCACGAGCAGGCCGACCAGCGCGCCGCCGAGGATCAGGGGGAGGTTGCTGGAGCTGGACTTGGCGGGGCTGGGCACGCCACCGGTGGCCCGGTGCTCGGTGGGGGTAGGTGCGGGGGTCGGGGTGACGGCGCCGGAGGGGGAGGCGGAGGGAGCGCCAGAAGGCGCGATCCCGATACCGGCCTGGACCAGCGGGTTCACGTCCGCCGGACCGGGGTCGCCGGTGTACTGGACAGCCTTGCTGGGGCTGACGTTGCCGAACCCGATGTAGTTGCTGTGCTGACTGCCGTCGTTCGGCTTGTTGGCGGACTCGATCAGGACCCGGAGTACCTGGTTCCCGGTCCAGCCGGGGTGCAACTGCCAGACGATTGCGGCGGATGCGGACGTGAGGGCTGTCGCGAACGAGGTCCCGTGGCCCTTGCAGTACCCGCTCGGGTCGATGCAGGCGGTGTAGATGTCGAGCCCCGGAGCGGCGAGTGCGATCTGCGGACCGTACTCGGACTCCGAGGTGTGCGTTCCGGTCTTGTCGACCGCAGCGATGGCGGCGACACCCGGTAGCACGGCCGGGTACATGTTCGGGTTGCCCTCCTGGGCGCTGTTCCCAGCGCCCGCGAAGATGACCGCGCCCTTTGCTATGGCGTGATCAACCGCTGTCTTGGCGGCAGCGATGTCGGAGGGCTGGAGGTCGACGTCGCGCATGGCCAGCGAAATGCTGATCACTTTGGCGCCGTTGTCGGCGGCGTAGGTGATGCCTTCGCTGACCTCGTGCAGGGTCTCGGCCGACGACACCGCAGTCGACGAGTTCACCTTGATCGGGAGAACCTTCGCACCGGGGGCCAGCCCGGTCGCGCCTTGGCCTCCGAAGCTCTTCCCGGACCCGACGATGGCGCTGACCATGGCGGTACCGTGGCCATCGGTGTCGGTGTCCACACCGCCGGGGAGTCCGCTGAAGTCCTTGCCGGGGAGCAACTGTCCCTGGATGTCGGGGTGATCAGCCTTCACACCACTGTCGATCACCGCGACGGTGACCCCGGCTCCGGTGCTGGTCTGCCAGACACCCGGCATGTGAAGCGCGTCCAGATGCCACTCGTCACTGCGTGGGTTGTCCGCGGCCTGAGCACCGGTCGCCAAAGCGCCCGTCGCAAGCAGGGTCATGACCACCAACGCGGCAGTCCGCCGCCCCCGTACTCCGGTGCCGTACCGCCGCATTGCACGCTTCCTTCCCCGTAGCGCAGGTCTGCCCGGTCACCGAGTCCTCCCCAGTGACCGGGCAGTGAGTCCGTCCCTACTCAATCACGTCCGGGTTGCTCTCCGGGGTGCCATCGATCCAGGTCTCCTCGTCCTCGACGAGGTAGTCGGCACGGTTCCGGCGGTCCTTGCGCTTGCTCGCGGTGCCGACCCCGCCACCGGGCATGTACCCGGGCTCTCCCTCGCCCACGGCGCGGGCCTCGCCACCGGCACGGCGCAGACCGGTCCCGCCGGGGGTGAATTCCCCCTCGGCGCTCTCGCCGCTGCGGCGCCCGCCGACCACACCACCAGGAGTGGAGGTCAACCCGCGCCCGCGGCCGATGCCACCGGCGCGGCCGCCGCCGTGCATGCCGCCCATGCCGCCGCCCATGCCACCCATGCCGCCGCGGCCGCCGCCCGGCAGCTCTTCCTCGCCGCCGATCACCTGGCCGCCGCCGAACGGGCTCTTGGCCGACGTTCCGCCGGGCTTGATCGCCCCGCCGGTGATCCCCTCCTCGGGGTTGTTCCCACCGCCGATCACGCGACCGCCCGGCACGCGAGTGCCACCACCCGTGATGCCCGGGAAGTCACCCTTCCCGGAGCCACCGCCGTACACCGGGCTGCCCCCGGGGTAGCCGCCGGGAATCCCGCCCGGGCCACCGCCGTAGGTGGTCGGTCCGTCAGGTCCGGTCGGATTCGGCCCGGTCGGCGCGGGCAGCGTGGGCGTGCTGGTGGGCGGAGCGTGGTCGATGCCCGTGCTGGGCGGCTGCACCGGGCCCGGTGTGGGCGTCGGCTTCACCGGGCCGGGCTCCCACTCGATCGGAGGCGTGGGGTGCATGCCCGGCGGGCTCACCGGCGTCGGCTGCACCGGCCTCGGCGTCATCGTAGGAGGCGGGGTCGAGACCTTGCGGATCGTGGTGGTCCTGCCGCCGCCGGTGGAGGTGCCAGTTCCGCCGTAGTTGACGCCCTCCAGACCACCGACGTCCTTCGGCTGCGGCCCCATGACGGCCGTCGGGCTCGGCGGGAACAGCGGCGGCGTCTGCTGCTGCATCACCGTCGTCGACTGCTGGTACGCCTGGGCCAGCGACACCATGTGGCTCACCGCCGCCTGGTGGTCCTGGTCGATCTGCGCCTGCGCCGCGGTGGCCTGGCTCGCCGTGACCCAGTAGCGGTCCACGGAGGAGCGCTGGGCGTCCACGTCCGGGGTGGCCCACTTCATCTGGTCCGTGCGGGTCTGCACGGTGGCGAGCTGGTCGGTCGGCAGGCCGGGCATCGCCTTGGCGGTGCCGAGCGCGGTGCCGGCGGCCTCGATCTGGCTGGAGGCCGTGGTGGCGTAGCCGCTCAGCTGCGTGGTCGCGTCGGCGACCTTGGTGACCCAGTCGCGGAAGCTGTCGGCGGCAGGGCCGGTCCACTCCAGGTGCTGGCTGTGGGCCGAGAGCTGGCCACTGATGTCGGCCAGGTCGGTGGCCGCCTTGGTCAGCGCCGAGCTCCGGTCCGAGAGGACGCTGGGCTGGGCGTTCTTGACCATGTCCAGCAGCTGCTGGTGACTCATGCCGTCGAAGTACGAGTACAGGTCGTCGGTCTGTGGCCGTGGCATCAGGCTGCCCTCCCGGTCTCGAAGTCAGACGCCCGGTGGAACTGTGCGGTCGTCATGAGAGGTTGCCGTCCGTAGTACCGCCACCGGTCGTGGTCTGGCCGCCCGTCGTCGTGCTGGACCCGCTCGTGTTCGCGCCCGCCACGATCCCCTCCGGGGTGACCCCGGAGTTGTACTGCACGTCGGTCTGCTGGTGGATCCGCCACAGCGCCACCCGCTGCGAGTCGTCCACGTTCTGGTAGCCGCTGATGTTGACGTTGAGCGCGATGCTCATCGCCTCGATCTGGTTCGCCAGGGTCTGCGAGAGCGTCTGCAGGTTCTGGTGCACCACGTCGTAGGCACCGAGCAGTTCCGTCGCCTCGCCGAAACCGGAGCCCACGTGGCCCTGGTCCAGAGCCTGGGCGGCCATCGTCTTCTGGTCCAGCCCCGTGCCCGTGCCACCGAGGGACTTGAGGATCCCGTCCACCCGGGTCTTGAAGCTGGTCAGCGTGTCGACCTCGACCGACAGCGCCTGACCGTTGTTCTTCGCCAGATTGGCCCAGTACGCGGGGCTCTCCCCCGGGCCGTCGCCCGGATCGATCCGGATCACCATGGTCCACCTCCCCCGTGCACGACGGCCTCGCCGCCGCCGTGCCGCAACACTTCGTCCCTCAGCGGCCACCAGGCATTCAGCGAACCGCAGTTGCCAGCCTCACATCCTAGCCAGCGCCCCCGACGGGGCGGCAGGCCCCTTGGGGGGAAGGGGCCGCATCGGTACGGAGTTGTCACGCGCGGGACGATCCGGCGAAACAGCGCAGCGCGAGGATCGAGGCAGGCACGAGCAGGAAGGCGGCCCGGGTGTGACAGCGTTGACCGACGTGACCAGCGGCGCGATCCCCCGGCAGTACGAACCCTGGTGGGCCCGCGCGGCGCGGCCGGCGCGACCGGTGCCGGCCTGGGCGCCGGCGGTCCGGGCGGCCGTGGGCATGGCGGTGCCGCTGCTCGCGGGGCTGATCGGCGGTCACCTGGTGCTCGGGGTGTACGCGGGCCTGGGCGCGATGCACGCCACCCTCAACGACCGGACCGAGCCGGCCCGGTTGCGGCTGCGCCGGATCGGCGGTGCGCTGGGCGCCTCGGCGCTGGGCATGCTGGTGGGCGCGGGGCTGGCGCACGAGCAGGCGCGGTGGGGCACGCCGCTGGTCTGGGTGGTGCTCACCCTGGTCGGCTTCGCCTCGGGCGCGGTGAGCGCCACCGGTCCGCGCGGTTCGGCGGCCGGCATGCTGCTGCTGGTCTCGGCCACCCTGGGCAGTGGGATGGCGCCCGCCCGGCCCTGGTGGGCCGCGGCCGCGATGCTGCTGGTGGGGGCGGTGCCGGTGCTGCTGCTCGGGCTGCGCTACCGGGTGCGCCCGGGGCAGGACCCGCGGCAGCGCGCCCTGGTGACGGTGTACCAGGCGCTCGGCGACGTGCTGGCGCGGCTCGGCACGCCGCAGGGCGCCACCGCCCGCCAGGCCCTGACGGCGCGGCTGAACCAGTTCCAGGACCTGCTGACCGGCGACGAGCCCGCCGAGCTGCGCCGGGCCTACGAGGCGGCGCTGGCGGCCACCGAGGCGGCCAGCGGGCTGCTCTGGGCCTGGCGGGCGGTGCCGCCCGACGTGGTCGCGGTGCCGGGGCTGCTCGCCCGCCGGCTGGCCGGCGGCACCGATGCGGCGGAGCTGCCGGACTGGTCCCCGGCCACCCCGGCCCAGCGCGCGCTCGACGAGGCGTTGCGCACCGCGGCCGACGCGGTGGCGGGCCGCCCGGCGGACCCGGCGCGGCTGGTGCGCACCGCCCCGGTGCCGCCGCCGGACCCGTGGCGGCTGCGGGTGCGGCTGCTCTCGCGGGGGTCGCTGCGGTACGGGGCCCGGGTGGCGCTGTGCATCGCGGTCAGCGGGGTGCTCTGCGCGGGGCTGCCGCTGGAGCGCGGCTACTGGGTGCCGATGACGGTGGCCTTCGTGCTCAAGCCCGACCTGGGCTCGGTCTTCCTGCGGGCCGTCAGCCGTTCGGTGGGGACGGTGCTGGGGGTGGCGGTGACGGCCGTGCTGCTCTCGCTCACCACCCAGCGGTGGACGCTGGCGGTGGTGGCGGCCCTCTGCGTGGCCCTGCTGCCCTACACGACGGCGGCGCACTACGGGCTGAACGCGGCGGTGATCACGCCGATGGCGCTGGTACTGGTGCAGTTGGGCGGGCAGAGCGGGGTGGCCGAGGCCTGGCCGCGGGTGCTGGACACCGCGCTGGCCAGTGCCGTGGTGCTGGTCTTCGGCTACCTGCTCTGGCCCGAGCGGGCGCCGCACCGGATCGAGCCGCGGCTGGTGGTGGCCGCGGACAGCCTGCGCGCCTACCTGATGAGCGCCACCAGCAGCCGGGACCAGGCCCAGGTCTGGCTGCGCCGGACCACCTACCGGGCGCTGGCCGAGGCGCGCCAGGAGGTGCGCCAGGGGCTGACCGAGCCGCCGCCGGCCGCGCGGCGGGCGGCGGCCTGGCTGCCGGCGACGGCGGCGCTGGAGCGGCTGACCGGTGCGGTGGCGGCGTACACGGCCCAGCTGCGCTACGGCGGGCGGACCAGCGACCCGGCCGAGGTGGAGCGGGTGCTCGCCGCCCTGGACCGGTTGGCCGCCGCGGCCCGCGCCCACCGCCCGCCCACCGGCCGCACCAGCCGCCCGCCGGGCCCGCACGACCCGGACCGCAGCGCGCTCACCCAGGCCGCGGGCGAACTCGAACAGCTACTGGCCTGAGGCGATCGAGGCGACCGAGGGGGCCGTCAGGAGTCGGCCAGCTCCAGCCAGCTCATCTCCAGCTCCTCCTTCTCCGCCTGCACCTTGCGGAGCTGGCCGTCGAGCTCGGCGACCTTCCCGAAGTCGGCCGCGTGCTCGGCGAGCTGCTCGTGCAGCTTGCCCTCCTGCTGCTCCAGCTTGGCGATCTGCCGCTCCAGCTTGGCGAGTTCCTTCTTGGCCGCACGGCTGTCGCCGGCCGACTTGGCGGGCGCGCCCGCCGCCGCGGCCACGGCCGGCGCGGGGGTCGGGGCCGCGGCTGCCGCCATCGCCGCACGACGCTCCAGGTACTCGTCCACGCCGCCGGGCAGCATCCGCATCCGCTTGTCGCCCAGCAGGGCGTACGCCACGTCCGTGGTCCGCTCGATGAAGAACCGGTCGTGGCTGATCACGACCATCGAGCCGGGCCAGCCGTCGAGCAGGTCCTCCAGCTGGTTGAGCGTCTCGATGTCCAGGTCGTTGGTGGGCTCGTCCAGGAAGAGCACGTTGGGCTCGTCCATCAGCAGCCGGAGCAGCTGCAGCCGGCGCCGCTCACCACCGGAGAGGTCGCCCACCGGGGTCCACTGCTTGTCCTTGCCGAAGCCGAACTGCTCGCAGAGCTGACCGGCCGACATCTCGCGGCCCTTGCCCAGGTCCACCCGGCCGCGCACCTGCTCCACCGCCTGCAGCACCCGGGTGGTCGGCTCCAGCTCGGCGATCTCCTGGGAGAGGTAGGCCAGCCGGACCGTCTTGCCGACCTTGACCACGCCGGAGGCCGGCTGCACGTCGCCCTGCGAGGCGTACGCGGCCTGCATCGCGCGCAGCAGCGAGGTCTTGCCGGCGCCGTTGACGCCGAGCAGGCCGATCCGGTCGCCGGGGCCGAGGTTCCAGGTCAGCCCGTGCAGCAGCTCCTTGGGGCCGGCCGTGACCGTGACGTTCTCCAGCTCGAACACGGTGCGGCCCAGGCGGGCGTTGGCGAACTTCATCAGCTCGCTCTTGTCGCGCGGCTCCGGCACGTCGGCGATCAGCGCGTTGGCCGCCTCGATCCGGTAGCGCGGCTTGGAGGTGCGGGCGGGGGCGCCGCGGCGCAGCCAGGCCAGCTCCTTGCGGGCCAGGTTCTGCCGCTTCTGCTCCTCGGTGGCCTCGATCCGGGAGCGCTCGGCGCGGGCGAACACGTAGTCGGAGTAGCCGCCCTCGTACTCGCGCACCTCGCCGCGCTGCACGTCCCACATCCGGGTGCAGACCTGGTCCAGGAACCACCGGTCGTGGGTCACGCAGACCAGCGCCGAGCGCCGGTTCTGCAGGTGCTGGGCCAGCCAGGCGATGCCCTCCACGTCCAGGTGGTTGGTGGGCTCGTCCAGCACGATCAGGTCCGGCTCGCCGAGCAGCAGCTTGGCCAGCGCGATCCGGCGGCGCTCGCCACCGGAGAGCGGGCCGATCACGGTGTCCAGGCCGTCGGTGAAGCCGGGCAGGTCCAGGCCGCCGAACAGGCCCTGGATGATGTCGCGGATCCGGGCGTCGCCCAGCCACTCGTGGTCGGCCCGGTCGGCGATCACCTCGTGCCGGATGGTGGCCTTCGGGTCGAGCGAGTCGTGCTGGGTGAGCACGGCCATCCGCAGGCCGCCGGAGTGCGTGATCCGCCCGGTGTCCGGTTCCTCCAGCTTGGCGAGCATCCGGATCAGGGTGGTCTTGCCGTCGCCGTTGCGGCCGACCACACCGATCCGGTCGCCCTCGCTGACGCCGAGGCTGACCCCGTCCAGAAGGGCCCGGGTGCCGTAGACCTTCGTGACGGACTCGATGGTGGCGAGATTGACGGCCACGTGCGCAGCGCTCCTGAGGTCGGACGTAGGTGAGCTTCCAGCCTAGTCGGCGCCGGGCGCGGCCCCGGCGATCACCCGGGCGCCCGGGACCGGGCCGTGGGTGGCGTGCGCGGCGCGGCAGGTGCCGGAGGCGGTCAGCGCGGCCGCGACGGCCTCGGCGCCGGCCGCGTCCTTGGCCAGGAAGGCGCAGGTCGGCCCGGAGCCGGAGACCAGCGCGGCCAGCGCGCCGGCGGCCAGGCCCGCGTCCAGGCAGTCGGCCAGCGCCGGGCGCAGCGAGAGCGCGGCGGCCTGCAGGTCGTTGCCGACGGCGGCGGCCAGCGCGACGGGGTCGCCGCCGGCCAGCGCGGCCAGCAGCGCGGCGGACGGGTCCGGGGTGGGCACCCGGTCGACGCCGCTGCCGGTGCCGGCCTCCTCGCGCAGCCGGTCGCACTCCCGGAAGACCGCCGGGGTGGAGAGGCCGCCCTCGGCCACCGCGAAGACCCAGTGGAAGCTGCCGGCCACCGGCAGCTCCTCCAGCAGCTCGCCCCGGCCGCGGCCCAGCGCCACCCCGCCCAGCAGGGCGAACGGCACGTCGGAGCCGAGCTCGGCGGCGAGGTCGAGCAGCACCGCCTGCGGGGTCGCCAGGTCCCAGAGCGCGTCGCAGGCCACCAGCGCGGCCGCGCCGTCCGCACTGCCGCCGGCCATCCCGCCGGCCACCGGGATCGACTTGTCGATGTGCAGGTGCACGTCGGCCGCCACCCCGTGGTGCGCGGCGAGCAGCCGGGCCGCGCGGGCGGCCAGGTTGCTCTCGTCCAGCGGCACCTGGTCGGCGTCCGGCCCGGCGCAGGTGAGCGTGACGCCCGCGCCGGGCGCGGCGGCGGTGGCCGTGACCCGGTCGCCGAGCGCGACCGCGAAGAAGACGTTGGCGAGGTCGTGGAAGCCGTCGGCGCGCAGGCCGCCGACCCCCAGCTGGACGTTGACCTTGGCGGGCACCCGGACGGTGATCACTGCTCGGAATCCTTCGACTCGTGCTCGGCGGAGGGCTGTCGCCCGGCGGGCTGCCGCTGGGCGGTCTACTGCTGGGGTGCGGGCTTGTGCTCGGCGATGGCCGCGAACTGTTCGACCGTCAGCATCTCGCCGCGCAGCGTGTGGTCGATCCCGGCCGCGGCGATCGCCTGCTCGGCGGCGGCCGGCGAGCCGGCCCAGCCCGCCAGGGCGGCCCGCAGCGTCTTGCGGCGCTGGGCGAAGGCGGCGTCCACCACGGCGAAGACCTCGGTCCGCGAGGCGGTGGTGACCGGCGGCTGACGGCGGATCAGCGAGACCAGGCCCGAGTCCACGTTCGGTGCCGGCCAGAAGACGTTGCGCCCGATCGCCCCGGACCGCTTCACGTCGGCGTACCAGTTGGCCTTGACCGACGGCACCCCGTAGACCTTGTTGCCCGGCTTCGCCGCCAGCCGGTCGGCGACCTCGGACTGCACCATGACCAGGGTGCGCTCGATGCTGGGGAAGGTGGCCAGCATGTGCAGCAGCACCGGCACGGCGACGTTGTACGGCAGGTTGGCCACCAGCGCGGTGGGCGCCGGCCCGGGCAGCTCGGTGACCTCCATCGCGTCGCTGAGCACCAGGTCGAACCGGCCCGCCGCGTCCGGCATCCGGCCCGCGACGGTGCTGGGCAGGTGCTGGGCCAGCAGCGGGTCGATCTCCACCGCGGTGACGTGCGCGGCCACCTCCAGCAGCGCGAGGGTGAGCGAGCCCAGGCCGGGGCCCACCTCCACCACCGCGTCCTCGGGGGTCACCCCGGCCGCGCGGACGATCCGGCGCACCGTGTTGGCGTCGATCACGAAGTTCTGCCCGCGCTGCTTGGTCGGGCGGACCCCGAAGGCGGCGGCCAGTTCCCGGATGTCGGCGGCGCCCAGCAGGTGCTTGTCAGAGGTGGGGTCGGTGGTGCTCACCGGCTAAGGATATGCGGCCGGGTGGCCCGGGACGCCGCTCAGTAGTCGAAGGCCCGTGCGGTGTTCGCCGCGATCGCCGCCGCCAGCTCGTCCTCGCCGGTCCCCAGGGTGGCGGCCATCGAGCGGACGGTGACCGGGATCAGGTACGGCGCGTTGGGCCGGCCGCGGTAGGGGTGCGGGGTGAGGAAGGGGGCGTCGGTCTCCACCAGGATCCGGTCCAGTGGGGTGACGGCGAGGGCGTCGCGCAGCGGCTGGTTGGCCTTGAAGGTGACCGGGCCGGCGAACGAGAGGTACCAGCCGTGCTCCGCGCAGAGCTTGGCCATCTCGGCGTCGCCCGAGTAGCAGTGGAAGACGGTCCGCTCGGGGGCGCCCTCGGCCAGCAGCACGTCGATCACCTCCTGGTGGGCGTCCCGGTCGTGGATCACCAGGGCCTTGCCGTGCCGCTTGGCGATCTCGATGTGCCGGCGGAACGACTCCTGCTGGATCTCCACGCCCTCGGGCCCGGTGCGGAAGTAGTCCAGGCCGGTCTCGCCGACCGCACGGACCTGCGGCAGCGCGGCCAGCCGGTCGATCTCGGCGAGCGCCTCGTCGAGCGCGGCCGAACCGCCGGGTCCGCGGCGCTGACCGCTCCAGCCGTCCGGGTCGCCGAGCACGATCCGCGGCGCCTCGTTGGGGTGCAGCGCGACCGCGGCGTGCACCTGCTCGAACTCGGCGGCCAGCTCGGCGGCCCAGCGCGAGCCCGGCAGGTCGCAGCCGACCTGGACCACCGTGGTCACGCCCACCGAGGCGGCCTTGGCGAGTGCCTCGGCCGGGGTGCCGGACTGCATGTCCAGGTGGGTGTGCGAATCGGCCACCGGCACCGCCAGCGGCGCGGGCAGCGGGGGCGGGGTCGAGCGGTCGTCGTCCTTGGCCATGCTGCAGAGCCTAGTGCCGCGTCAGGCAACCTTCGCCCCGTCGCGACCCCCGGCACGCACTCTCGCCGCACCGGACGAAAGCCCAAGTACGACCCAGTACGAGG
>NZ_JBHYKG010000084.1:0-28405 GCF_042741245.1 Kitasatospora sp. NPDC058965 | reverse complement strand
TGCCCAACCACGTCCTGACCTGGCTCGCCGTCCTGGCGTTGCTGGCCGTCTCCGGCGCCGCCGCGCGCAGCTCTTCCACCAGCGCGTAGAGCCGAGGAGTGCGGTTCATGAGGCCGACGCTACCGTCAGGCGCCGGCCAAGAAGTCCCGCTGCCGCTGGTGCTCCCGCTCGGTGACGGTCAGCGGGAAGAGCGTGAAGCCGTGCATCGCACCGGCCACGACACCGAGCCGGACGGGAGCGCCGGCCAGCTCCCAGCGTGCGGCGAGGAAGAGCGAGTCGTCCAGCAGGGGGTCCTCGGCGCCGACGACGATCCGGGCCGGCGGCAGGCCGGTCAGGTCGGCGAACAGCGGGGAGACGGCCGGATCGCGGCGCTGCTCCGGGGTCAGCCCGGGGGTGAAGAGTCCGTAACTGCCGCGGAGCGAGTCGGTGTTGCTGAGCAGGGCGCGGGAGCCGAAACTGCGCTGACTCGGCGTCATCGACAGGTCGAACGGCCCGAAGAGCAGGTGGGCCGCCCGGAAGGCGCCGGTGCTGCCGTGCCGGTCGCGCAGGCGCAGCAGGGTCAGGACGGTCAGGTGGGCGCCGGCCGACTCGCCGCCGATCAGCAGCCGGTCGGTGCCGAACTCGGCGACGGCGTTGTCGACCAGCCAGCGGGCGGCCGCCTCGCAGTCGTCCGGCCCCGCGGGGAACGGGTGCTCCGGGGCCAGCCGGTACGCCACGCTCAGCACAGCGAGGTTCGCCTCCACCGCGAGCTGCCACAACCGCTCGTCCTGCCCGTCGGCGGACCCGAACGCCCAGCCGCCACCGTGGATGTGCAGGTACACCCCGTCGACCCGGTCCGGCACGAACTCCCGGACCGCCACCCCGCCCGCGACCACCCGGTCCCGCCCCTGCGGCAGCCGGACCGGCGGAGTGTCCCGCCCGAGCCCGTTGCGCCGCAGCTCGGCCATCACAGCGGGGTCCAGGGTGCTCCCGCGCTCGGGGCGGCTCGCCGCGGTGGCTTCGAACCGGGCGTTGAAGGCGAGGGTTTCGGAGAGGCAGTCGGTGTCGGTGATGGTGATCGTCATGGGAGGAGCGTCGCAGGGGTCGGCGACAGCAGTGTGTCACCCTTTTCAGGTGAGCTGGGTCACATGTGCTGATTGGGTCACGGTTCCGGCGCGAGCGGATCCGAGTCATTGACGGAGCGTCAGGTGTGCGAGGAAATGGGGCCCTCGGGAGGGGGAGGCGCCATGGGCGGCAGGCCGAACGGCAGTGGAAGCGGTGGTGAGCGGGCGCGGCGGATCTGGGAGGTTGCCGTTCCGGTGGCGCTCGGGGTGGTCCTGGCGCTGCTCGACGCGTTCGGCGTGATGAGTTCGAGCTACGCGGCCGCCGCGGTACTCGGGGTACTGGGGCTCATCGGCTACGGCCAGATCGGGCGGGACCGGCAGGCCGCTGAACAACTCGCGGACCTGAAGATGCAGTTGGGTGGAGAGCTGGCTGCCGTGCGGCAGGCGGTCGACGGCGTGAGCGAGCTGCGGTTCTACAGCCACCACGAGCGGTTCTACGAGGCGCTCGCCGAGCAGGTCGGGCAGGCGAAGGAGGAGGTCCTCACCAGCTACCTGCGCCGGTACCCGCCGGACGCACTGAACAGCGCGGCGGTGGCGGCCTACTTCACGGCCTGCGCGGACTGGGTCGCGGCCTCGCCCCTGCACCAGCTGCGCCGGGTGGTCACCTCGGAGAACGCTCCGGGGATGGCCGATTGGACGGACAGTCAGCGCCAGTTGGTGCTGGACCACCGCGCACGGTACCTGGTCCGCGTGGTCGACGTGCAGGGCGATGCGATGAGCGTGGCGATCATCGACCGCGACCACGTCTTCTTCGCCTTCGGGGCCGACCCGTACGTGGTGACGGGGTTCAGCCTGCGCAGCGCGAAGCTGGGGGAGTACATGCGCAGTTACCACCAGGCGCTGTGGGAGAAGGGGCGGGACCTCACCGCCACTGGCCGACCCTGAGGTGTTCGAGGAAGGCCGCGAAGGACGGGGAGGGGAAGAGGAGGGCCGGGCCGTCGGGGTCCTTGGAGTCGCGGACGGCGGTGGTGGAGGGGAGAGGGGCGATCTCGACGCACTCGCCGCCGTTGTCGCTGAACGTAGATTTCCGCCACTGCGGGGCGTTGCGGTGGGTCATGTGGCCTCCTCTGGGCTTACTCGTGACGACCGCTGTCGAGTCACTCTGGCGGGCCGTGGGGAGGCGAGCAAGAGCCCCCCACGCCTGTCTTGCGACGCGCGGAGGGCCGGCGGCGTTGATCGTTAGTCAGGCAGACGGAAGGAACCTGCCTTGAGGCTGTTCACAAAGGCGGTGAAGGACTTGGCGGGGAAGGTCAGGGCGGGGCCGCCGGGGTCCTTCGAGTCACGGACGGGCACGGCGCCGGCGAGCCCGTCGGCGACCTCGATGCACTCGCCTCCGTTGGTCCCGGAGTAGGACGACTTGCGCCAGGAGGCGTTGGTCAGGTCAGTCATGAAAGTTCCTCTCGGGCCTTGCGAAAGAACTCCAGGGATGCAGCCTTTGGCAGCGCCTCCATCTGTAGCTGATCGTACTCGCTGTCCCAGGCGGCCACGGTCCTTTGGTTACGCTCAAGATGCCCTCGGGCATAGGACTCGGCGTACCCGAGAATCGATCGGTCGGGCATGTCCAGCAGCATGACCGGAAAACTGAAGGGCAGGTGCTCGCCGACGCTGAACGGGGAGACCTGGATGGTGATGCTGGGGCGGGCGGCCAACTCCTCGAGACGTGCAAGTTGCTTGGCCATCACTTGGGCGCCGCCCATGATTCGGACGAGACAGCTCTCGTCCAAAATGGCATGAATGGCCGGCGGCTTCCTTCGGTCCAGCAGTTGCTGGCGTGAGGCCATGATCTCAAGGCGCTCGTCGGCCTCGGTCTGGGTGATTGCGCCGCGCAGAACGGCTGCGCTGAAGAAGGCCATGGAGTACTCGGGGAGTTGGAAGATCCCAGGCACGATCGTCGGGTAGAAGATCCGCAGCCGTTTGCAGCGTGCCTCTGCATCCATGAACTCCGGAAAGCCCTCCAGCAGGCTCGCCCCGTCGATGCGTCGCCACAGCTCGTAGTAGGTCTGCCCGGTGTCGAAGACGCTGTCGGCCTTCACCGCGAAGTGTTTTGTGGACTTGCGCTGACCTCTTTCGACGTACGAGATCAGGGTGTTCGAGTACCCCATGCGCTGCGCCAGGTCGGTCTGCGACCAGCCACGAGCCCTTCGGGACCTGCGGAGTTCGGCGCCGAAGCGAGCCAGTGGCGATGACGAAGGATCAACTTCCTGTTCGGCCATGATGGTTCGCCGCCCTTCACATGACGTGATTGTCAAGGTGGAAACACTGGCCAGCGTACGACCATTCGGCCATCCTGGGTAGCGGAACGACTACACGGAGTGCTCGTTCCGGTGGTGCATGCCACCGAGTGCAACTGCCTTACCCCGAGGGGTGAACCGCTCGAATGGATATGCGACTTGAGACCCAGGAGCAGCGCCGCGTCCGCGAGTTCCGGGAGTTCGCCGAACACGCGGTCCGGCGCCTGGAGGACGCTCTGCGGGTGGCTGGCCTGCCGCCGCTTCCCTCGCTCGCCGCCGGGCGGATCACCCTCACCGAGTGGGGAGCGCACATCAACCTCGGGGGCTGCAATCCGCGAACCATGGTGGCCCTGGCCGACTGGGTGGAAGCCCACGCGCGGTGCACCGGGCGGATCGCGCGCGGCGCGTCCCTGTCCGCTCGGCTGGCCGAACTGCCCGTACTGCAAGGCGAAATGAGAACCATTGATGACCAAGAAGAGCCGACTGACCCTGCACGTCTACCGGATCGGCCCTGACGGGGCGCGGACCGACCTCGGGCGGGACGAGATCACGGCCACCGAGCCCTACGACGGCTTCGGCCCGTCCTTCGAACTCCCCTGCCGCTGCCGGCGGTGCGCTCCGGCCGAGGGGGAACTGCCCGACTCCACCGGAGCGGTCGCGTGATCGAGTTGCCGGTTCCGACCCCTGTCCCGGACTGCCTCCCCTGCATCGACTTCCAGAACCGCCTGGACGCCGTCGAGCCGCAGTCCTCGGCCGAGACCGATGTCCGGGTGCTCTGGCGCCGGCACCAGGCGGCGGCGCACGGGATCATTGCCCCGGGCGTCCGCCGCCACGAGTGACGGCCGTCCTGTCCTCATGCGGATCAGAGGCTGCGGGCGGTGATGTCGCCGTAGCCGGTGGTGGCGCGGAAACGCAGGGTCGAGGCGCCGCCCTCGCCGTTCCGCAGGGCGTTGTGGATCCGGCCGAAGCCGGTGCCCGCGTCCAGGGAGGCCGAGACGCCGCGGGCGGCGCCGACGGAGACCTGGCCGGCCTCGGTGTGCAGGACGACCTCTCCCAGCGCCGCCTCGGTGACGGTGAGGTCGCCCTTGCGGGTCCGGAGCTCGGCGGGGCCGCCGAGGCGGCCGACCGCGATGTCGCCGGCCTGGACGGTGAGCCGGGCACTCGCCACCTCGTCGAGCCCGACCTCGCCCGCCGAGCTCTCGAACGTCACGTCGCCGAGCCGACCGGTGCTGTGCAGGTCGGCACTGTCGGCCCGCGCCTCGACGCGGGACCCGGCCGGGAGCTGCACGGTCACCTCGACGGCGCCGGAGTGGCCGATGAGCGGGTGCTTGGCGGGGGCGGTCCTGATCTGCAGCATGCCGTCGGCGTAGTCCACCGAGGTGAGCTCGGCGACGCCGACGTCGTGCCGCTTGGCGGCGTTGGCAGGGCGGACCTCCACCACGGTGTCGATGCGGTCGGTGGCGACGAACCGGATCCGGCCGGCGGGGATGTCGAGGACGGTGGTGATCGGCGCGGGGGTGGCGAACGTCTGCACGGCGGACTCCTTCATCGGTGGCGGGCGACTGTTCGCCACGCCGTTTCTGATGTGGTGAACGCTACGTTGCATTCGCACATTGGGCAACGCCAGCGTTGCCCAATACCTGCATTACCGCAGCTAGAACAGGAGAAATCGTTGCAGCGAGTGAGAAACTAACGCAACGTCAGAGAGAGTACCTCGTTGCATTGGGCTGCCAGTGATTGCTACGCACCGCCGCACCGGCCGTCAGGCGTCGAGCACCCGGCCGGTGTGCCGCAGGTACGCCAGGCCGCTGAGCAACTGGGCGTGCACCGTGGGGGCGAGGTGGCGGGCCCAGGCGGGGTCGGGTTCGCCGCGCAGTGCGGCCCAGCAGGCCAGGGCGTAACCGAACTGGCGCTCGTTCAGATACCCCAGGTGCTGGGAGGGGGCCAGGAAGCTGCCCGCCAGCATCTGCTCGGTGAGGTCGCCCATGGGCAGCGCGGACCAGCCGCGGGCCGTCCGGGTGAAGGTGTTCGCGGCGTTGGCGAGGAAGACGCCCATGCCGAGGTAGACGGTCACGAAGTCGGTGAGCTTCTCCTCCTCCCGCTCCCACGCGGGCACCCGCCCTTCGCCGCGCAGCCGGACGTGGGCCAGTTCGTGGCCGATGATCGCGGTGAGCCGGGCCGGGTCCTCGCGGCCGCGCAGGTCGAGCGAGACGACGGGGCGGCCGTCCTCGTCGTGGTACGTGCCGACCGTGGTGCGCCGCCGGTGTCCCCGGCCCGGTTCGGCGGCTTCGCTCTCGAAGTAGCGCACCGTCAGATCCGGTGCCACGACGCCCATCACCGCAGCGGTCCGGCGGACCAGCTCCTCGATCTGCTCGGTGCTGCCCCGGTACCCGGCCGGGTAGAACGTGCGGGTCGGTGCCGCGACCACCCGCCCCGCCGCCGTGCCGAACTCCTTGCGGCACCAGCGCAGCCACCGCTCCAACTGCTCCTGGTCGTCGGGCGGGACCGGGCACTCGGTCGCCTCCCGGGCGGGTCTGGCCCAGGGCGGTGCGGCATCCCCGAAGCCCTCGGGGCGGTACCGGGATGCGGGTTGCGCGCCCGCGTTGAGCAGGCGGTCGGTCCAGTGCTGTCGGCTCATCGAGTCCCCCCGGGCCGGACCGTACCCGGCCCGCCCCGCAGTGGCACGGGATCTGAGCGAATGTTGAGCAGACCCCGTCGGGCACGACCGGCAGCGGCCTCAGCCCGTGGGCGCGTAGTCGACCGGTTCGAGCTGCTCGGTCAGCAGCGGCAGCCGCGCCGCGGTCGCCTCGTCCCGCGGTGACATGATCACCAACTGCAGGTCCCCGGGGGCCCGCAGGACGATCTGGTCGAAGCTGAGCGGGCCCAGCCGCTCGTGCAGCACGTCCTTGGCGGTGCCGGCCCGCTCCTGCACCTCGTGCTCGTCCAACCAGGCGTCGGCCTCGGCGAAGTTCGCGCGCAGGCGGGCGATCAGGGCGGCGAGTTGGCGCCCGCCCGGGGTGCCGGAGCCGCCGCGTTCGCCGTAGGCGGCGCGCAGCTGGGCCAGGGTGCGGCGGGCGTGGTACTCCCAGTCCACCGTGCGGGCCCGGTTGGCGGGGTGGGCGAAGACCAACCAGGCGAGGTTGCGGTCCGCCGGGTCGTAGTCGGCGAAGCTCAGCAGGGCCTGGGCGGGCGGGTTCCAGGCCCGTACGTCCCAGTCGGCGTCCAGCAGGAAGGCGGGCGCCGGTGACTGCGCGGCGAGCAGCCGGACCAGCGCCGGCGGCACCCGGGTGGCGACCGGCTCGTCGTGCGGGGCCGGCTGACTGCCCGCCAGGCGGAAGAAGTAGTCGGTCTCCGCCGCGTCCAACCGCAGGGTGCGGGCCAGCGCGGCCAGCACCTCCGGGGAGGGGTTGATGTCCCGCCCCTGCTCCAGCCAGGTGTACCAGGTGACCCCGACCCCGGCGAGCACCGCGAGCTCCTCCCGCCGCAGCCCGGGGGTGCGACGGCGCAGGCCGGGCGGCAGTCCCACGTCCTGCGGGGCGAGCCGGGCCCGGCGGCTGCGCAGGAAGTTGGCCAGGGCGTCCCGGCGGGCCTGTTGCTGCGTGTGCGTCATCGACTGTCTCCCCCTCAGGTACCAGTATCCCCCGCCGCTTTGCTGGTAGTACGACTACCAGCATCCGCACGCACTGCCCGACCCGTCGACGGCACGGAAGGCTTGAGCCCGTCAGCCGAACTTCCCCGGCAGCTGGATCGAGGAGTGCAGAGATGAACACGATGACCCGACGGACCGCCCTGGCCGCCGCGCTGGCGCTGGGCGGCGTGCTGGTGAGCGGCGTGCCGGCCCTGGCGGCCGACCGCGCGCCGAGCGCCGTGGCGCCGGCCGCGCGGTACGGCGACCAGGTCGCCGGCAGCGGCGACGAGCTGAACCCGGAGAGCGTGAGCTGGGACCCGACCAGCGGGCGGTTCGTGATCAGCTCCATCCACCGGGGCGTGGTCAGCACGGTCGGCCCCGACGGCACGGCCCGCCCGCTGGTGACCGACCCGGTGCTGTACTCGGCGCTGGGCGTGAAGGTGGACGCGGCCCGCGGCCGGGTGCTGGTCTGCAACGGCGACCCGGCCGGCCTGTCGGTGCGCAGCACCGCCACCAGCCAGGGCCACGTGGCGGGCCTGGGCAGCTACGACCTGCGGACCGGGGCGCGGCGCTGGTACGTGGACCTGGCGGCGGTGGCCGGCGACGGCGGGGCGCACATCGCCAACGACGTGGTCGTCGACCAGGACGGCACCGCCTACGTGACCGACTCCTTCGCCCCGATCGTCTACCGGATCACCGCCGACGGACACGCCTCGGTGCTGCTGCGGGACGACCGGATCGGTGCCGGGCCCGGGCAGTTCGGGCTGAACGGCATCGTGCTGCGGCACGGCCGCCTGTACCTGGGCAACTACCAGACCGGCGCGATCTGGGAGCTGCCGGTGCGTCACCCCGCGGCGGTCCGGCTGCTGGTGCAGGACCCGCGGCTGGTCGGGCTGGACGGCATGACCGCCGGGCCGGACGGGACCATCCTGGGCGCCACCAACCGGATCGGCGCGGACTCCACGGGCCAGGTGGTGGCGGTCCGGCAGAGCCACGGCCGGGTGGTGGTGACCGCACAGCCCGCGCCGGTGCCGGCGCCCACCGCGGTGACCAAGGGCGCGGACGGCGCCTACTGGGTGCTGACCGGGCGGATGGACGTGCTGTTCACCGGCGGGGTGTCGAACCAGTTCACCCTGGTCAAGCTGCCCGCGACCGGGCGCTGACGGCCGGCACCGCGGCGTAGCGGGCGAGCACCAGGCGGGCCAGCTCCGGGGCGGCGCCGAGGACGGGGGCGACCAGGTCGGCGCCGTCCGCGGCCGCCGCGATCCGGTCCGGCAGCAGGCCGGGTGCCAGCAGGTACGGGGCCACCGCGGTGCGGCTCGCCCCCGCGGCGCGCAGCTCGGCGAGGGCGTCGGGGACCCGCGGGCCGGTGGCCGAGGCGTAGGCCACGGTCACCGCCGCCCAGCCGCGCCGGGCCCGCCAGTACGCGGCGAGCGCGCGGGTGGCGGCGTCGGCGGCCGGGTCGGACGAGCCGGCCGCCGCCAGCACCAGCCCGGTGCGGGCCCGCTCGGCGGGGTCGGCCACCGGGAGGCCGGCCTCGGCGAGGCGGCGCTCCAGGGCGGCGAGCAGCAGCTCCTCGCCGGGGGCGCCCAGCACCTCGGCCACCGGGAGCGCGCCCGCCCCGGCCGAGCGCAGCGCGGCGGGGATGTCGTGCTTGGCGTGGAAGGCGCGGTTGAGCAGCAGCGGCACCGCGACCGCCGGACGGCCGGCCAGGCGCTCGACCACCCGGGGCAGCCGCGGGGTGCAGTGGTCCAGGTAGGCGGTGTCCACGGCCAGCCCGGGCCGCTGCGCCCGCACCTCGCGCACCAGGGCGTCGACGGTCGCGGCGTGCCGCGGGTCGCGGCTGCCGTGGGCGATCAGCAGCAGGGTGGGCTGGGACATGGTGGCTTCCAACAGTACGGGCACGGGCCGGACGGGGCTCAGCGCGAGGTCTGCAGCAGGCCCCGGCTGCGCAGCACCCGGCGCTCGATCGGGGAGAAGACCAGCAGGTCGATGGCGACACCGACGACCAGGATGAGGATGATGCCGAGCAGCACCCCCGACATGTCGTTCGAGTCGCGCTGGTTCTCCAGGAAGCGGCCCAGGCCGATGCCCAGGTCGGGGGAGGAGGCGATCAGCTCGGCGGCCATCAGCGAGCGCCAGGAGAAGGCCCAGCCCTGCTTGAGGCCGGCCAGGTAGCCGGGCAGCGCGGCGGGCAGCAGGATGTGCCGGGCCCCGCTCAGCCCGCGCGCGCCCAGGGTGCGCCCCGCCCGCAGGAACAGCGGCGGGACCTGGTCGATGCCGGAGATCAGCCCGTTGGCGATCGACGGCACCGCGCCCAGCAGGATCACCGCGTACATCGCGGAGTCGTTGATGCCCAGCCAGATCACCGCGGCCGGCACCCAGGCGACGGAGGGCAGCGACTGCAGGCCGGAGAGCACCGGCCCGACCGCCGCGCGCACCGGCCTGACCCGGGCCACCAGCAGCCCGATCGGGGTGCCGATCACCACGGCCGCCACGAACCCGGACAGGCCGCGCCACAGGCTGGTCCAGATGATCGACAGCAGCGTGCCCTGGTACCAGAGGTCCTGGAGGCTGTGGAAGACGTCCAGCGGGCTCGGCAGCTTGTACGACGGGGTGACGTGCAGGCTGTAGACCAGCTGCCACAGCGCCAGCACCAGCAGCACGCCGAGCACCGGCGGCAGCACCTTCTGCCGCAGCACCTGGGCCAGCGGGGGGCGCTGGAGCTGCACCGCGTCCAGCGCGTCCAGGCCGGCCTCGACACCGTGCAGGTCGTCGGCCGGGGGCTCGGTCCGCGTCGTCGTCGGCTCGACGGCCGCGGTGGCGGTCTCAGTGCTGGCCATGGCGGCGGATCTCCCTGCGCAGGTCTTCGGTGATCTCGACGGACAGGTCCGCGACGCAGGCGGACTCGATGCGGCGCGGCTGCGGCAGGTCGATCTGCCACTGCTTGGCCACCCGGCCGGGCCGGGAGGAGAGCAGCACCACCCGCTGGGCCAGCCGGACCGCCTCGCGCACGTTGTGGGTGACGAAGAGCACGGTCAGCTGCCGCTCCGCCCAGATCCGGGTGATCTCCTCGTGCAGCACGTCGCGGGTGATCGCGTCCAGGGCGGCGAACGGCTCGTCCATCAGCAGCACCTTGCTGCCCTGGGCCAGCGCGCGGGCCATCGCGACCCGCTGGCGCATTCCGCCGGAGAGCTCGTGCACCCGCTTGCCGTAGGAACCGCTCAGCCGCACCAGCTCCAGCAGCCGCTCGGCCTCGGCCCGGCGCTCGGCGCGCGGCACGCCGTTCAGCCGCAGCGCCAGCTCGATGTTCTTGCCCGCCGTCAACCAGGGGAAGAGCGCGTGCTCCTGGAACATCAGGGCCGGGCGGGCACCGGCCACCTCGATGGTGCCCGCGGTCGGCGCGTCCAGGCCGGCCACCAGGTTGAGCAGGGTCGACTTGCCGCAGCCGGAGGCGCCGAGCAGGCAGAGGAACTCGCCCGCGGCCACGTCCAGGGTGATGTCGTCCAGCACCGGGGCGGCGGTGCCCGGGCGGCCGAAGGTCTTGTGCACGCCCGCGATCCGCACGGCGGGGGCGCCGGTGCGGTCCGCGAGGTCGGGGGCCTCGTTCGGGGTGGTCAGTGCCGTGCTCATCGCGGGCACCTCCTGGCGTGAGTGGGGCGAGCGGAAGCTGGTCGGAGCCGGTGCCCGCCCCCGCCCGGCCCTGTGACTGGGCATCGACCGGGACGGACGGGGGTGGGCACCGGAGCTGGTGCGGACGGTGCGTCGGGACCGCAGTGTTACTGCGGCGCGCCGAGCCCGGCATCCGCGACGGCCGGCTTGCCGGCCGCCTTGAGCACCTTGTCGAGCAGCGACAGGTCGTAGATCCCGGCGATGTTCGGCTTCTTCAGCAGGCCGGCGGTGACCGCGTGGTCGGCCTCCGACTGCAGGGTGGCGGCCAGCGGGTCGTCCAGGAAGTCGATGCTCTGCCAGGCCGGCGTCAGGACCGCGTCCGGCAGCGCGTTGCCGCCGGCCGCCTTGATCGCGGCGTTGGCGTCCTGCGCGGCCTTGTCCGGGTTGGCCTTGATGAACGCGTTCGAGTTCACCGAGCCGCGGAGCACGGCCTCCACCACGTCCGGGTGCTCCTTGAGGAACTTCTGCGAGACGATGATGTTGGTGATCACGAACTGCTTGTTCGGCCAGAGGTCCTTCTCGTCCAGCAGCACCTTGGCGCCCTTGTTCACCAGGGTGGTGGCGGTCGGCTCGGGCACCCAGGCGCCGTCGATCGCGCCGGAGGAGTAGGCGTCCGGGGTGACCTTGTTGTCGGTGCGGACCACCGACACGTCGCCCGCGCCGGACTGGGCGTTCTCCTTGTAGCCCTTGCCCGCGAGGTAG
Source organism: Kitasatospora sp. NPDC058965 (assembly GCF_042741245.1). NCBI lineage: Bacteria > Bacillati > Actinomycetota > Actinomycetes > Kitasatosporales > Streptomycetaceae > Kitasatospora > Kitasatospora sp. NPDC058965. The sequence continues at coordinate 17,069 of NZ_JBHYKG010000084.1, read as the reverse complement.
TTGAGCAGTGCCACGTCCTGGGTGTTGCCCAGCTGCGGGGTGGCGATCTTCTTGCCCTTGAGGTCGTCCAGGCCGGTGACCTTGGCCGGGTTGACCACCAGCTTCACCCCGCCGGAGGCCGAGCCGCCGATGATCTTCAGGTTGGAGCTGTTGGACTGCACGTAGCCGTTGATCGCGGGGGAGGGGCCGATCCAGCCGATGTCGATCGAGCCGGCGTTCAGCGCCTCGATCTCGGACGGGCCGGCGTTGAAGACCTGGGTCTTGATCTGGGTGCCGCCGAGCTCCTTCTGGAAGAGCCCCTCCTGCAGGCCCACCAGCGCGGTGCCGTGGGTCAGGTTGGCGAAGTAGCCGATCTTCACGGTGTCGGCCGAGAGCTTGGCACCGCCGGTGGCGGCGGCCGGCGCGGCGTTGGTCTTCTCCGCCTTGGAACCGTAGCTGCAGGCGCTGAGCAGGCCGACGGCGGTCAGGGCGGCCAGGCCGGCCAGCGCGGCGCGTCTGGCGCGACCGGCGTTGGGGCGCAGCGGGCTATGGGTCTGGTGCGAAGCCATGAGGTGTCCTCTGGTCGGAACGGTCAAGGGAACGGAGCTGTGCGGGCACGCCGGGTGCCGTCTTCGAGGTGCGGAAGGCGGCTGTTGCTCCCGGTGACGGGGTGTCAGAGACCCCGTCCGTGTCCACATCGGCCGATGCCGCCCTGGCCACTGCCACGGACGCCGCTGCCGATGCGGCCGCCTTCCTTGTCCATGCCGGAGAACGCCTCGCCGGACATCAGACCCAGTCCTCCTCTGCTGCCTCGCTCGCCGGCACCGCGAGGGCGCCGCCGAAGGCCTCGCCCGCCATGCCGGCGGTGAGCGTGGTGCCGTCGGCCGGGTCGATCAGCAGGAACGACCCGGTGCGGCGGTTGTCGGTGTAGCTGTCCAGCGCCAGCGGCTCGGCGGTGCGCAGCACTATGCGGCCGATGTCGTTGACGTTCAACTCCTCGGCGCCGGAGCGCGGTTCGAGGGTGTCGATGTCGATCCGGTAGGAGATCTCCTTGACCAGCGCGCGCACCGTGCGGGTGGTGTGCTTGAGCAGCACCTTCGCGCCGACCCGCAGCTGACGCTCGTTCAGGTGGCAGACCGTCGCCTCGACGTCCTTGGTCACCACCGGCGCGGGGCCGGCGGCGATCAGGTCGCCGCGCGAGATGTCGATGTCCTCGGCCAGCCGCACGGTGATCGACTGCGGCGCCCAGGCGATGTCGGTCTCGGTGCCCAGCACGTCGATCCCGGCCACCGTGGTGGTGTGCCCGCTGGGCAGCACCGTGACGGCGTCGCCCTTGCGCAGCACGCCGGAGGCCAACTGCCCGGCGTAGCCGCGGTAGTCGGGCAGCTCGGCGGTCTGCGGGCGGATCACGTACTGGACCGGGAAGCGGGCCGGCTCCAGGCTCGGGTCGGAGCCGACCGGCACCGTCTCCAGGTGCTCCAGCAGGGTCGGGCCGCCGTACCAGTCCATGTTGGCGCTCGGCTCGACCACGTTGTCGCCGGCCAGGGCCGAGATCGGGACCGAGACGACGTCGCGCACCCCGAGCGAGGCCGCGTACGCGGTGAACTCCTCGGCGATGGCGGCGAAGACCGGCTCGGCGTAGTCGACCAGGTCCATCTTGTTGACCGCGAGCACCACGTGCGGCACCCGCAGCAGGGCGGCCACCGCGGCGTGCCGGCGGGTCTGCTCGACCACGCCGTTGCGCGCGTCCACCAGCACCACGGCCAGCTCGGCGGTGGAGGCGCCGGTGACCATGTTGCGGGTGTACTGCACGTGGCCCGGGGTGTCGGCGAGGATGAACCGGCGCCGGGGAGTGGCGAAGTACCGGTACGCCACGTCGATGGTGATGCCCTGCTCGCGCTCGGCCCGCAGGCCGTCGGTGAGCAGCGCCAGGTCCGGGGCCTCCTGGCCGCGCTTGCGGGAGGCGTGCTCGACGGCCTCCAGCTGGTCGGCCAGGACCGACTTGGAGTCGTGCAGCAGCCGGCCGACCAGGGTGGACTTGCCGTCGTCCACCGACCCGGCGGTGGCGAAGCGCAGCAGCGAGGTGGCGGTGAGCTCTTCGGTGGTGCTGGTCATGGTTAGAAGTACCCCTCGCGCTTGCGGTCTTCCATGGCGGCCTCGGAGAGCTTGTCGTCGGCCCGGGTGGCCCCGCGTTCGGTCAGTCGGCTGGCGGCGATCTCGGTGATCACCTGCTCGATGGTGGCGGCGTCGGAGTCGACGGCGCCGGTGCAGGACATGTCGCCGACGGTGCGGTAGCGGATCAGCCGCCGCACGACCGTCTCGCCCTCCTTGGGGCCGCCCCACTCGCCGGCGGTCAGCCACATGCCGTCCCGGGCGAAGACGTCCCGCTCGTGCGCGTAGTAGATCTCCGGCAGCTCGATGCCCTCGCGCTCGATGTACTGCCACACGTCCAGCTCGGTCCAGTTGGAGAGCGGGAAGACGCGCACGTGCTCGCCGACCGCGTGCCGGCCGTTGTACAGCGACCAGAGCTCGGGGCGCTGGCGGCGCGGGTCCCAGGCGCCGAACTCGTCGCGCAGCGAGAAGACCCGCTCCTTGGCGCGCGCCTTCTCCTCGTCCCGGCGGCCGCCGCCGAAGACCGCGTCGAACTTGTTGGACTCGATCGCGTCCAGCAGCGGGACGGTCTGCAGCGGGTTGCGGGTGCCGTCCGGGCGCTCGCGCAGCCGGCCGTCGTCGATGAACTGCTGGACGCTGGCCACGTGCAGCCGCAGGTTGTGCCGGGCGACCACGCGGTCCCGGTAGGCGATCACCTCGGGGAAGTTGTGGCCGGTGTCCACGTGCAGCAGCGAGAAGGGGACCGGCGCCGGGGCGAAGGCCTTCAGCGCCAGGTGCAGCATGACGATCGAGTCCTTGCCGCCGGAGAAGAGGATCACCGGGCGCTCGAACTCCCCCGCGACCTCGCGGAAGATGTGCACCGCCTCGGCCTCCAGCGCGTCCAGGTGGGAGAGCGCGTAGGGGTTGTCGCTGTGCTCGATCAGACTCGCGGTCGCGGTGGTCACGCCAGGCCCCTCTCGGTCAGGAAGGTGTGCAGTTCGGCGGCGGACTCGGCGACCGAGCGGCCCAGGGTCTGCAGGCGCAGCTCCGGGTGCTCGGGCGCCTCGTAGGGGTCGTCGACCCCGGTCAGGCCGGAGATCTCGCCGGCGGCCTGCTTGGCGTACAGCCCCTTGACGTCGCGCTCGGAGCAGAGCTCGACCGGGGTGGCCACGTGGATCTCCAGGAACTCGGCGCCCTGCTCGGCGTGCCGGGCCCGCACCGCGGCGCGGGAGTCGGCGTAGGGCGCGATCACCGGAGCCAGGACCTTGACCCCGTTCTTGGCCAGCTTCTCGGCGACGAAGCCGATCCGGGTCACGTTGGTGTGCCGGTCCTCCTTGGAGAACCCCAGGCCCTTGGAGAGGAACTCGCGGATCTCGTCCCCGTCCAGCACCTCGACCCGGTGGCCCTCGGCGCGCAGCCGCTCGGCCAGCGCGAAGGCCAGGGTGGTCTTCCCGGCGCTGGGCAGACCGGTCAGCCACACCGTGGCGCCGCGGTCGCAGGGGCCGGCCGGGCTGGCCGCCTCCGCGGCGGCCAGGGTGTCGGCTGTAGTCACGTTTCGCTCCAAAATTAAGTAAGGCGTGAAAAAGGAACAGCAGGTCAGCGGCGGCAGTGCCGGCCGGCCATCAGAGGTGGATCCCGCACTCGGTCTTGCCGGAGCCCGCCCAGCGCCCGGCGCGGCCGTCCTCGCCCTCCACCGGCTTGCGGGTGCAGGAGAGCGGCGAGCAGCCCACCGAGGTGTAGCCCTCCCACAGCAGCGGGTTGAGCAGCACCCCGTTGGCCTGGACGTAGGCGTCCACGTCGTCCTGGGTCCAGCGGGCGATCGGGGCGATCTTCACCTTGCGGCGCTTGGCGTCCCAGGCCACCACCGGAGTGTTGGCCCGGCTCGGCGACTCGTCCCGGCGCAGGCCGGTGGCCCAGGCGTCGTAGGCCATCAGCCCGCGCTGCAGCGGCTCGACCTTGCGCAGCGCGCAGCACAGGTCGGAGTCGCGGTCGTGCAGGTTCGGACCGTACTCGGCGTCCTGCTCGGCCACCGTCTGACGCGGGGTCAGGGTGATCACGTTGACCGGCATGGTCGCGGCGACCGCGTCCCGGGTGCCGATGGTCTCCGGGAAGTGGTAGCCGGTGTCCAGGAAGACCACGTCGATCCCCGGCAGGGCGGTGGCGGCCAGGTGGGCCACCACCGCGTCCTCCATCGAGGAGGTGACGCAGAGCTTGCTGCCGAAGGTCTCGGCGGCCCAGCGCATGATCTCCTGCGCCGGGGCCTCCTCCAGGTCGCGACCGGCCGCGACGGCCAGTGCCTCCAGATCAGTGGTGGTGCTCAACTGCATTGCCCCCATTCGAAGCTGACAGCAGACCAAGGAACTTCACACTGAAAGCACGCCGGCAGCCGACGCATTCCCAGGCGCCGTGCCCGCCCTCCTCGGACGGACGCAGGTCCTCCTCGCCGCAGTACGGGCAGTAGAAAGGTGCCGCACGCTCGCTCACGACAGCTGCTCCTCACTGGCCCGGGCGGTCCACTGCGCGAACCGCTCGCCGTCCCGGCGGTCGGCCTGGAAGCGGGTCAGCAGGCGCTCCACGTAGTCCGGCAGGCCGGCGCTGGTGACCTTGAGCCCGCGCACCTTGCGGCCGAAGCCGGCCTCCAGGCCGAGCGCGCCGCCCAGGTGCACCTGGTAGCCCTCGACCTGGTTGCCCTGCTCGTCGGTGACCAGCTGGCCCTTGAGACCGATGTCCGCCACCTGGATCCGGGCGCAGGCGTTCGGGCAGCCGTTGATGTTGATGGTGAGCGGCTCGGCGAAGTCGGGCAGCCGGGCCTCCAGCTCGTCGATCAGGGTGCGCCCGCGCTCCTTGGTCTCGACGATGGCCAGCTTGCAGTACTCGATGCCGGTGCAGGCCATGGTGCCGCGGCGGAACGGGGAGGGCGTGACCCGCAGGTCCAGCGACTCCAGGCCCGCCACCAGCGACTCGACCCGGTCCTCGGGCACGTCCAGCACCAGCATCTTCTGCTCGGCGGTGGTGCGCAGCCGGTCCGAACCGTGCGCGGCGGCCAGGTCGGCCACCTTGCCGAGCAGCGCGCCGTCCACCCGGCCCACCCGCGGCGCGAAGCCGACGTAGTAGTTGCCGTCCTTCTGCCGGTGCACGCCGACGTGGTCGCGCCAGACGCCGGCCGGCTGCTCGGGGGCGGGGCCGTCCAGCAGCGCCTGCTTGAGGTACTCGTCCTCCAGCACCTGGCGGAACTTGGCCGGACCCCAGTCGGCGACCAGGAACTTGAGCCGGGCGCGGTTGCGCAGCCGGCGGTAGCCGTAGTCGCGGAAGATCGAGATGACGCCCTCGAAGACGTCGGGCACCTGCTCCAGCGGGACCCAGGCGCCCAGCCGGACGCCGAGCTTGGGGTTGGTGGACAGGCCGCCGCCGACCCAGACGTCGAAGCCCGGACCGTGCTCGGGGTGGACCACGCCGACGAAGGCCACGTCGTTGATCTCGTGCGCCACGTCCAGCGCCGGGGAGCCGGAGACCGCGGACTTGAACTTGCGCGGCAGGTTGGAGAAGTCCTTGTTGCCGATGAACCGGCGGTGGATCTCCTCGATGGCCGGGGTGCCGTCGATGATCTCGTCCGCGGCCACGCCCGCCACCGGGGAGCCGAGGATCACGCGCGGGGTGTCGCCGCAGGCCTCGGTGGTGGACAGGCCCACGGCCTCCAGCTTCTGCCAGATCGCGGGCACGTCCTCGATCCGGATCCAGTGGAACTGGACGTTCTGGCGGTCGGTCAGGTCGGCGGTGCCGCGCGCGTACTGCTGCGAGACCTCGGCGATCGCCTGCAGCTGGGCCACGGTCAGGCGGCCGCCGTCGATCCGGACCCGGAGCATGAAGAACTCGGCGTCCAGCTCGTGCGGCTCCAGGATCGCGGTCTTGCCGCCGTCGATCCCCTCCTTGCGCTGGGTGTACAGGCCCCACCAGCGCATCCGGCCGCGCAGGTCGGACGGGTCGATCGAGTCGAAGCCGCGGTGCGCGTAGATCGTCTCGATGCGCGTCCGCACATTGAGACCGTCATCGTCCTTCTTGAACTGCTCGTTGGCGTTCAGGGGGGTGAAGTGCCCCATGCCCCACTGGCCCTCGCCACGGTGGCGGGTCACCTTGCGGGCCGCGGCGGCACGGGGCGCGGCGTCCTGCTGGGGCTCGACCGGGTCGGGAGTGGTGGCCATGTAACGTCCTTCGGGCAGGTGGCTCTGATGCGGGAAGCTGCATCTGCGGGGCTGCGCGGTCCCGGGCTCGTACCTGCTCCGACCTGCACCGCCGGGCGGCGGGACGGGAGAGCGGTGATCGAGGCCCGAGAGGCTCCGCACATCCGCGACGGCGGGGATGTCGGCTGGGTGGCGCCGGTGCGGTGGGGGCGGCTGGGTGGGCTCAGATCACCGGACAGATGGCGCTGGACACGCGGAGGAGATCGACGTGGAGTCGACCTACCAGGGTGGTTCCGGCGCTGGGCATGGCAAGAGATTCGCACGCCGAGCGAGCCCCGGTCCACTGTTGTCCATCATTCGGACGGTATTGTTCCGAATGGCGGGATGTCCGGACGGCGTCCGAGCTGGCGGCGGTGCACCGCTGCCGGTGCCGCTCGGGCGTGGGCCGCGCCCGATACCGTATGCCTGTGCAGCCACCAGGTGAAACCAGCAGAGCGGGCGCGGACCGGCCCTCCCGGCGACGGGGCAAGGGGTCCCGCCGGGCGGCGCGGCGGTCGAGCTGGCGCGGCACCGTCTGGGCCCTGGTCAAGGACACCACCAACACCTGCGTGGAGTACCGGGTCACCGGCCTGGCGGCCGAGGCGGCCTTCTTCACCCTGCTCTCCATCCCGCCGCTGCTGCTCTGCCTGGCCGGCACCCTCGGCTACCTCGACGACCTGCTGGGCGCCGGCACCATCCAGAAGCTGCAGCAGGACATCCTGTCGGCGGCCGGCACGGTGCTCTCGCCCTCCTCGGTGCAGCAGATCGTCCGGCCGCTGCTGAACAGCGTCTTCGAGAGCGGGCGGCCCGACCTGATCTCGATCGGCTTCCTGCTCTCGCTCTGGTCCGGCTCGCGGGCGCTGTACATCTTCATCGACACCATCACCGTGATGTACGGACTGGACGGCAAGCGCGGGATCGTCAAGACCCGCTCGATGTCGCTGGTCCTCTACCTCGGCGCGCTGCTGATCGGCTCCCTGGTGCTGCCGCTGCTGGTGGCCGGACCGGGACTGGTGGTGGCGGCGGTGCCCACCATCGCGGGCCTGGTCAGCGCGCTGTACTGGCCGGTGGCGATCCTGCTGCTGATCGTCTTCCTCACCACGCTGTACCACCTGTCGGTACCGGCCAGCACGCCCTGGCGCGAGGACATCCCCGGGGCGCTGGTGGCGCTCGGGGTGCTGGTGCTGTGCAGCCTGGTGCTGCGGGTGTACCTGGTCAGCTCGGTGGAGGGCCACTCGGTCTACGGCTCGCTGGCGGCGCCGGTGGCGGTGCTGCTGTGGATCTTCGTGGTGGCGCTGGCGGTGCTGATCGGCGCGGCGATGAACGCGTCGATAGACCGCCGTTGGCCCAGCGTGGAGACCGCCGACGCGCGCGCCGAGAACGAACGGGCCAGCGAGCAGGCGGCCGCCGCGCTGGTGCGCCGGATCGGGGCCCGGCGGGCCGCCGAGCGGGCCGAGCGGGCCCGGCTGCTGGGGCTCGCGGACAGCTACGACGAGGAGTACGGCGAGGGCGCGGACGAGGACGACGACGTGCCCGCGGAGTACCCCGAGCGGTGGGCCGACGTGCTGGCCCCGAGCGACGTGCGCGGGCGGCTGGGCTCGCGCAAGCGGCGGCGCACCCCGCCCCCGCCGCCGGACAGCGACCGGCCCGCGGCCCGTCCGCCGGTGCCGGGCGGGCCGCACCACGGTCCTGACGGACCGTTGGGCCCCGGGGCGCAGCACCCGGCCGGGCCCTGGAGCTCGGACGGCCGGTTCCCCGGGGAGCTCGGGCCGGTGGACTCGGCGCTGCCCGGCTACCCGCCGCGGCCGGACGCGGGCCTGCCCGGCCGGCCGCCGCGGCCGCCGTGGGACGGGCAGTGAGGCGACCGCGGGGCACGGACCCGTCAGGGTGCGGATAAATGAGGTGCGGTGCGGGGGCCGGTGTCCTAGGCTGCCGCCGTCAGTTCTCCGGCAGGCCGCACCGCGGCCCGGGACGCAGAAGCAGGAGGTGGGCCCGATGACCGCGACCGCGTTCACGGCTGCCCTCGGCAGCACTCGTTCTCCCCTCTCCTCCCTCCCGGCTGCCTGCTGACGTTCGTTCAGCTCCCGGGAGTACGCATCCCGAAGGGCTCTTCCGCGTTGTCTGCTGAATCCAGTGGTTCCGTGCTGTCCGCCTACGGCTGGACGGCCGAACACTCCGAACTCTTCTCCGTCTTCGCCGAGGCCGGCCTGGTCCCGGCCCGCCTGGCCCGGGTGGACCGCGGCCGGGCGGACGCCGTGCTGGCCGATCCCGGGACCGGCGAGCCGCGCACCGTGCGGGTCGACACCCGACCGGTCAGCGGCGGCGAGTCGGTGACCCATCCGTGCACCGGTGACTGGGTCGCGCTCGACCTGGCCGCCGAGCCGATGACCGCCGTGGCCGCACTGCTGCCCCGGCACAGCGCCGTCGTCCGCAAGGGCGCCGGCAAGAGCTCCGAGGGCCAGGTGCTCGCGGCCAACGTCGACACCGTGCTGATCGCGGTCTCGCTGGCCGCCGAGCCCGACCTCGGGCGGGTCGAGCGCTTCCTGGCGCTCGCCTACGAGAGCGGCGCCGAGCCGCTGGTCGTGCTGACCAAGGCCGACCTGGTGTCCGACGCCGAGTTCGTCCGCGAGGACGTGGAGCGGATCGCCCCGGGCGTCACCGTGCTGGCGGTCAGCGCCGAGACCGGCGCGGGCCTGGACGTGCTGCGGGCCTGCATGGGCGCCACCAGCGCGCTGATCGGCCAGTCCGGGACCGGCAAGTCCACCCTGACCAACGCGCTGACGGGGCACCGGGTGATGACCGTCCAGCAGACCCGCGAGGCGGACGAGAAGGGCCGGCACACCACCACCACGCGCGAGCTCTTCGCGCTGCCCGGGGGCGGCGTGCTGATCGACACGCCCGGTCTGCGCGGGGTCGGCCTCTACGGTGGCGAGGGGCTGCAGCAGGCCTTCGCCGAGATCGAGGACCTGGCCGACCGCTGCCGGTTCCCCGACTGCTCGCACCTGAGCGAGCCCGGCTGCGCCGTCCGGGCGGCGCTGGAGGACGGCACGCTGGCGCACCGGCGCTGGGAGAGCTACCTCAAGCTGCAGCGCGAGAACGACTGGATCGCCGCGCGCTCCGACGCCCGGCTGGCGGCGCAGCGGGAGCGGGTGTGGAAGCAGCGCAGCAAGGACGCGCGCGGCGCCACCCGCCCGTGGCACGGCAGCCGCGCGCCGAGCTGACGGCGCGGGCGGGGCGGCGGGCCGGGCACCGGTCGGTCGGGCGGCGGCTGGCCGACGGCCGGACGGTGACGTCCGAATTCCGCTAGTCCCGGCCCGCGGCGCGGCGCAGACTGGGGTGCGTGATCGACGACGAGACGCGCTACCGCGCCGTGGACAGCCGGGACGCCCGCTTCGACGGGGTGTTCTTCACGGCCGTCACCACGACCGGGATCTACTGCCGCCCGAGCTGCCCCGCCGTGACGCCGAAGCGGGTCAACTGCACCTTCTACCCGACGGCCGCCGCCGCGCAGGGCGCCGGCTTCCGGGCCTGCCGGCGCTGCCGGCCGGACTCGGTGCCCGGCTCGCCCGAGTGGAACCACCGGGCCGACCTGGTCGGCCGCGCGATGCGGCTGATCGGCGACGGCGTGGTGGACCGCGAGGGCGTGGCCGGGCTGGCGGACCGGCTCGGCTACAGCGCCCGGCAGGTGCAGCGGGCGCTGACCACCGAACTCGGCGCGGGCCCCATCGCCCTGGCCCGGGCGCAGCGGGCGCAGGCCGCCCGGCTGCTGCTGCAGACCACCCGGCTGCCGGTCACCGAGGTGGCCTTCGCGGCCGGCTTCGCCTCGGTCCGGCAGTTCAACGACACCGTCCGCGAGGTCTACGACCGCACGCCGAGCGGACTGCGGGCCGAGGTCGCCGCCGCCGGGGCCGCCGACGCGGTGCCGGGTGCGCTGAGCCTGCGGCTCGCCTACCGGGGCCCGCTGGACACCGAGCACCTGATGGACTTCCTGGCGGTGCGCGCGGTGCCCGGCGTGGAGGAGGTGGTCCCCGGCCCGGGACCGGGCACCCGGACCTACCGCCGCACGCTCGGCCTGCCGCACGGCCCCGCCGTCGCCGAGGTGGACTCGCTCGGCACCGGGGTCCCGGCCACCCGGGGCTGGCTGGACTGCCGGCTGCGGCTGACCGACCTGCGCGACCTGACCACCGCCGTGCACCGGGTGCGTGCCCTGTTCGACCTGGACGCGGACCCGGCGGCGGTGGCCGAGCAGCTCGGCGCGGACCCGGTGCTCGGTCCGGTGGTCGCCGCCCGGCCCGGGCTGCGCTCGCCCGGCCACGTGGACCCGCACGAGCTCGCGGTGCGGGCGGTGCTGGGCCAGCAGGTGACCGTCGCCGCGGCGCGCACCCTCGCGGCCCGGCTGGCGGTGCGGTACGGCACACCGCTGGCCGAGCCCAGCGGCGGCCTGACCGTGCTGTTCCCCACGACGGCCGCGCTGGCCGAGGCGGCCGCCGAGGACCTGGCGATGCCGGCGGCACGGCAGCAGGCCCTGCGCGGGCTGTGCGCGGCGCTCGCACAGGGCACCGTGCGGCTGGACCCGGGCGCGGACCGGGAGCAGGCGACCGCCGAGCTGCTCGCGCTGCGCGGCATCGGCCCGTGGACCGCGGGCTACCTGCGGATGCGGGCGCTGGGCGACCCGGACGTGTTCCTGCCCTCCGACGCCGGGGTCCGGCACGGGCTGCTGCGGCTGGGGCTGCCGGGGGACCCCGGATCGGCCGCGGCCGCGTCGACGGCGTGGTCCCCGTGGCGCTCGTACGCGGTGCACCACCTGTGGGCGCGCGCGGCGCAGGGGTAGCGGGTCAGACGGCGGGCGGGTCAGACGGCGGGCGGGGCGGGCGCGGCGGGTCCGCCCGGGCCGGTCAGGGCGCGGGCCAGGCTGTCCAGGGCCGGCAGCGCGCCCATGATCGCGGCCTGGTCCTCGGCGGTCAGGGTGTCCAACGCGCCCGCGATGCGGCGCTCGTGCGCCCGGCGCCAGTCCCTGAGCTGCTGCTGGCCGGTCTCGGTCAGGCCGATCCGGGCCGTGCGGCGGTCGCCCGGATCGGGCTGGCGGTCCACGAACCCCGCATCCAGCAGCTTGCCGACCAGGCCGCTCACGGTGTTCGGCGCCAACCGCTGACGCGCCGCCAACTCGCCCACCCGCAGCGGGGCCGCGGCCAGCGTCTGGAGCAGCTCCACCTGCGCCATCGGCAGCGACTCCCACGGGTAGTCGGTGCGGATGCTGCTGCGCAGCGCCCGGCGCAGGCGGGTCACCACGTCCGTCAGCCGCTGCGCGCGCTCGATCGCGAGGGTCCCGTCGCTGGTCGGAGCCGTGCCGGGCAGGGCCGAGGGGTCGGTGGGCATGGCGGACAGCGTATCGGTTGGTGGGGACACCACCGCCCGCCCGGGCCCGGGACGCGCGCGCCCCGACCCCCGAAGGGGTCAGGGCGCGGTCGTCGTGCGGGGCCGGTCTCAGGAGAGCGGCTTGGCCCCCCGGGCGGCGAGCATGTCGGTCATCAGCTGGATCTCCGAGCTCTGCGCCGTGACCATGGACTGCGCCAGTCGCTTCTCGGCCGCGTTCTTGGCCAGGTCCACGTACCCCTGCGCCATGCCGACCCCGCCCTTGTGGTGCTCCACCATCAGCTGCAGGTAGAACACCTCGGCCTGGGTCCCGCTCAGCTGCTTGAGCTGGTCGATCTGGGCGTTGGTGGCCATGCCCGGCATCAGCGAGCCGTCGTGCGCCTGGTAGTCCATCTTCATCCAGGCCATCGGCTTGGCCGGGGAGCTCTGGGTCAGGCCCCACTGGTCCAGCCAGCCCATCATCATCCCGCGCTGGTTGGCCTGGGTGTTGATGACGTCGAACGCCAGGTTGCGCACCTCGGCGTTGTCGGTGCGGTCGCGCACGATGAAGGACAGGTCGATCGCCTGCTGGTGGTGGGTCGCCATGTCACGGGCGAAGCCCGCCTCGGGCGAGTCGGAGGCCGGCGCCGCGGCCACCGAGGCCGAGGAGGAGCCGCCGCCCGCCACCAGGGCCGGCACGCCCAGGCAGAGCGCCACCACTGCCGCCAGCGCGGCCGGCCACCACAGCGTGCGGCGCCGGGACGGCTGACCGCCGGTCAGGCCCTCGTCGCTGTCCGGGACCGCGTCGGTGCTCGGGTTCGGCGACCGCTCGCCGTCGGCGGCCGTCACTGCATCGCACCGGCGCTGCAGGACGCGCCGGGCTCCTGGGTCTGCGGGCCCTGCACGTACTTGGTGAAGAACTGCTCCACCCGCGGGTCCTTGGCGCTGTCCACCACCAGCTGGGTGCCCCAGGCGCTCAGCGTGATGGTGCCCTGCTCGGTCGGGTACGGGCTCATCATCGTGTAGGGGGTGGCCTTCACCTTGTCGGAGAGGGTCTTGATGTCGTCCTGGGAGGCCTTGTCGTTGTAGGTCACCCAGACCGCGCCGTGCTCCATCGAGTGGACCGCGTTCTCGTTCTGCACCGGCTTGTCGTAGACGTTGCCCATGCAGGTCAGCCAGACCGGGTTGTGGTCGCCGCCGACCGGCGGGGTCATCGGGTAGTTGACCGTGCCCTGGACGTGGTTGCGGGTGAGGTTGTCCCAGGTCTTCACGCCCGCGATCGGCGCCTTCTTGGCCGCGTTCGCCTTGTCCTTCTTCTCCTGGGCGTTGAGCACGATGCCGACGCCCGCGGCGATGGTGCCGAGGACCAGCACGCCCGCCACCGAGAAGGCGATGATCTTCATCCGCTTCTCTCGGCGCTGCTCCTCGGCCCGCAGCTGGGCGATCCGCTCGCGGCGGTCGGCGGTCTGCTGCTTGCCGTTCTTCTTGTTCGCGGTCGGGCTGCTGTTGGTCTGCTTCGAGGCGGAACCCACGGAGATCTTCCTTGTCCCCGCCGGCGGTCTGCGCACGGCGGAATGAGGTGGTGCTGGAGGGACGGGTGGAACGCGGGTCGCTCGCCCGGCCGCGGGGCCGGCGGGGACGCCGGGTGCGGGCGGGCGGGGACCTGCGGGGTTCCGCTCAGGGCCGGTTGACCTGGAGCAGGTGGAGATCGGGGGCCGGCGCCGGACGGCGCGCCGCGGCCACCGGGGCGGGTGCGGGCACCGCGGCCGGCGCCACCAGCAGGGGCGGGTCGGCCGTGCCCGGCTGCGGGGGAGCGTTCGGGAGCTGGGCGTCCTGGCCGCAGAAGGAGTGGCTGGAGCAGCCGTGGCCCGGCACCTGGTCGGGCGTCTCGGAGGCGCACCAGATCGACGGGGCCGCGGGAGCGGGCGCGGCGGGCGCGGCGTGCCGGGCCGACTGCCGGTCCGCGTGGTCCCGGTGCTCGGCGGTCGCGGCCGGCGCGGTGGTGGGAGCGGGCCCGGGGGCGGCGGCGTGCGCGGTGCCCGCGCTCGGCAGCAGCACCAGCAGGGCGACCAGCAGGCCGAACAGCGGCAGGACCAACGACGCGGCGACCGGGCGGCCGGCGATGGCGGCGCTCCCCGGGCTCGGTCGGACGGGTCCTGGCGCGGTCATGCGCACATATTAATCAGCCAACTGGGTGAAGGGGTCCCCCTCATTGGGCCCGACTTTCGGATTAATTCAGGGGGAAACCGACCAGATCGATCCTTCGGAAAGCCCGGACAGCGGGCCCGGGGACAGGGAGAATGGCGATCACCCGGGCCTGACCCGACCGAACAGGAGCCGCCGGATGAGCAACCAGGGGGCGCCCGTACACGGGCGGCCGGAGGACGGCTGGTGGGGCCGGGTCTACGAGGGGCCGGCGGGACAGCTCCCGGACACTCCCGGGGCGCGGGCGGGCGCGGAGAGCGTGGACGACTGGTTCGACTCGATCACCGCCGCGGTGGGGCTGATCGGGCGGCAGCGGGACGGGGCGCAGGCGGCGCCGGCTCCGGGGGAGGTGGCGGCGCCCGGTCCGGCGCCCCGGGTGAACCTGGTCAAGCAGCCGGTGCCGGTGGAGGTCGCTCCCGCGGTTGCCGAGCCGGAGCCGGAGCGGGAGCCGGAGCCGGAGCCGGTCGTGGAGGTCGCGCCGGTCGCCGAGGATCCGCCGGTCGCCGAGCCCGACCCGGCTCCCGAGCCCGACCCGGCCCCCGGGCCCGCGGCCGCCGTGCCACCCGCGCCCGCTCCCGCGCCCGAACCCACCCCGCACGTCGGCTCGCGCCCGCCCACCTACGGCCCCGAGCCCACCGTGCTGCCCGCCGCACTGCCCGAGCAGGTCGCCGCGGTGGTCCCCGACACCGCGCTGGACGGCGCCCAGTACCCCGGCTTCACCGTCCGCGCCGCCTCCATCCGCGGCGACTCCGCCCGCTACCGCGGCGAGCCGCGCAGCGACGCCCTGCTGGTCACCCGGTTCGGCGAGGCCCCCGACGGCCTGCTGCTGGCCGTCCTCGGCAGCCGGGCCCGCCCGCCGGCCGACCCGCGCGCGACCGGTCCCCGGACGGCGCCGCAGGCCGCCACCGACCCGACCGCCACCCTCCCCGACCTGCCGGTGCTCCAGCCCGACACCGTCCGACAGGCCGCCGCGCACCTCGCCGAGGCGATCGGCCGCAGCCGGGTCGAACTCGCCGCCGACCTGCGCGACGGCGCCCGGGACCGGCTGCGCTACGGACTCCAGCGCCTCACCGCCCGTGCCGCCGCCGGCCTGCGGGCGTCGGCCCCCGACGCGGGGTCCCTGCACTGCCTGCTGATCTCGCTCGACCCGGCGGCCACCCACCGGGCCGCCTTCGGCCTCGGCCCCGGCGGCCTCTACTTACTGCGGGCCGGGCACTGGATCGACGCCTACGCCGCGCGCCTGCTGCACCACCCCGACGGGCCCGCCCCCGCCCCGCAGCCGCGCCCGTTCCGGTTCCGCCTGGTGCCGGCCACCCCCGGCGACATCCTGCTGCTCTGCTCGCCCGGTCTGGCCGAACCGATCGCCGAGGAGCCCGCGGTGGCCCGCTTCCTCGCCACCCACTGGTCGCACCCCCACCCGCCCAGCACCGTGGACTTCCTGCGCCACGTCCAGGTCCGCGCCAAGGGCTTCGCCGACGACCGCACCGCCGCCGCCGTCTGGAACGACTGACGCGCCGTCAGGCCCGCGGCGGCCGGGCTCCCAGCAGCGCGGCCGCCGCCGCCCGCACCTGTGCCACCGATCGCGCCCGGTCCACCCCGGGCAGCCCGATCGCCAACGGCACCGAGTACCCGTCCAGCAGCGCCCGCAACTGCGCCGCCCGCTCCTCGGCCGGCCCCGCCCGGAACTCGCCGGAGGCCACCCCGTCCTCGATCAGCGCCCGCAGGTCGGCCTGCCAGGGAGCCTCGATCTCCAGTTGCCCCGCGCGGAGATCCGCGCTGGCCGGCGAGCGCCCCCAGACCTCGACCCACAGGATCCACCGCGGATCGCCCGGCCCGTCCGCCAGGTACAGCTCCGCGTACGCCGCGAACCGCTCCCAGGCGCCCGCCCCGCGCCGCCCGAGCGCCACCCGCCGCCGCTCCCCGAGCTGGTCCTCGCTCCACCGCAGCGTCTCCAGCAGCAGCTGGTCCTTGCTGCCGAAGTAGTACATGAGGTGCCCCGCGCTCATCCCCAGCTGCTTCCCCAGCCCCGCCATGGTCAGCTTCGCCAGCCCGTGCTCCGCGATCTCCGCCATCGCCACCGCCAGCACCTCCTCCCGCGGCCGCGCCGGTCTCCGGGATCGGGGTTCGGTCATGGTGACGGGCTCCTGGGGGCGGTGGGTGAGTGGTGTCCTCACCCTAGCTGTGCTGTGAAAAGTCGGACTGGTCGACTTTCTGATCCGCGCTTGGACGGATTTCCGTGGCCGCCCTTTCCCGAGGGGTTGAACGTCCGTCGCGGGGTATCACTCCCACCGGTCGCAGGACCGGTTCTCCGCTCGATCTGAAGTTCTGTTATCCACCAGGTGAAGGAAGAGAATTGAAGTTCGTCAGCCGCGCCGAGTGGGGTGCCCGGCCACCCTCCCGGGACTGGACCTATGTCGCCGGCGCCCAGGGCGTCAAGATCCACTACGAGGGCACGGAAGTCCCCGCCGATCTGGTGGACCACCACGAGTGGTGCGCCGGGCGGGTGCGGGACATTCAGGCCGCCCATATGGCCAATACCAGCGAGGGCTGGATCGACATCGCCTATTCGGCGCTCGCCTGCTGTCACGGGTACGTGTACGAAGGGCGCGGCCTCCACCACGAGAACGCCGCCAACGGAAACCAGCCCCTCAACCTGGCGCACTACGCGGTGTGCGGGATGATCGGGAGCGCCGGGCTGACCAAGCCGACCGACGACCTGTTGAACGGGTTGCGGGACGCCGTCGAGTGGCTGCAGCAGCAGGGCGGGGCCGGGGCGGAGATCAAGGGGCACCGGGACGGGTATGCGACGGACTGCCCGGGGGATCCGCTGTACGCCTGGGTGCAGGCGGGGGCGCCGCGGCCCGGGGGCGTCGCGACGGGCGGCAGTGGCAGTGGCAGTAGCGGTGGCGGCGGCGGGCCGGTGGCGTCGTCGGCGCCGCCGTGGCCCGGGGAGTACCTGGAGCTGCGGGACCCGATGATGCACGACGACGCCGTGCGCAGCTGGCAGCAGCGGATGGCGGACCGCGGGTGGAGCATCACGGTCGACGGCTGGTACGGCGCGCAGAGCAAGAGCATCTGCGAGCAGTTCCAGCAGGACTCGACCGCCCACGGCTGGCCGCTGACGGTGGACGGCATCGTCGGTCAGGCTACCTGGCAGGCGAGTTGGGACCGTCCGGTCAGCTGACCGCCGGGCCCGGTCGGCCCCCCAGCCGGCGGCTGCGGGGC
>NZ_JBHYKG010000083.1:0-28408 GCF_042741245.1 Kitasatospora sp. NPDC058965 | reverse complement strand
CGCGCCCGGGGGGGCCCCCCCCCCCCCCCCCACCCGGCGGGCTCAGCCCGCGAGGACGTCGTCGCTGCCGAGCTGGCGCAGCTCGCGCACCAGCAACAGCGTGCCGGTGACGATCGCGGCCGCACCGACCACGGCGTTGGCCAGCAGCAGGGTGTCGCTCTCGGTGCGGGCCTTCTTGACGTCCTTGATGATGCTCAGCGCACCGAAGGCGGTGGTGCCGATGGACAGCCAGAGCCCCGGCTTCGAGTGCTTGAAGCCCTTGGCCTTCTCGATCTTGCTCACAGTGCCGGTGCCTCCTCCAGCAGGGGGTGCCCCCACTTGTCGTTGAGTGCGGCCTCGACGGCACCGCCCACGCGGTACAGGCGGTCGTCCGCCATCGCGGGTGCGATGATCTGCAGGCCGACCGGGAGATTGTCCTCCGGCGCCAGCCCGCACGGCAGCGACATGGCCGCGTTGCCCGCCAGGTTGGACGGGATGGTGCACAGGTCGGCCAGGTACATCGCCATCGGGTCGTCGGCGCGCTCGCCGATCGGGAAGGCGGTGGTCGGCGTGGTCGGCGAGACCAGCACGTCCACTCCGGCGAAGGCGGCGTCGAAGTCGCGCGAGATCAGCGTGCGGACCTTCTGCGCCGAGCCGTAGTAAGCGTCGTAGTAGCCCGAGGACAGGGCGTAGGTGCCCAGGATGATCCGGCGCTTGACCTCGGGGCCGAAGCCGGCCTCGCGGGTCAGCGCGGTGACCTCCTCGGCCGAGCGGTTGCCGTTGTCGCCCACCCGCAGGCCGTAGCGCATCGCGTCGAACCGGGCCAGGTTGGAGGAGGCCTCGCTCGGCGCGATCAGGTAGTAGGCGGGCAGCGCCAGGGTGAAGGACGGGCAGGAGACCTCGACCACCTCGGCGCCGAGCTCGCGCAGCAGCTCCACCGACTCGTCGAACCGCTGCATCACGCCGGCCTGGTAGCCCTCGCCGGCGAACTCCTTGACCACGCCGATCCGCATGCCGCGGACGTCGCGCATCCGGGCGGCGGCGACCACCGGCGGCACCGGGGCGTCGATCGAGGTGGAGTCCAGCGGGTCGTGGCCGGCGATCGCCTCGTGCAGCAGCGCCGCGTCCAGCACGGTGCGGGCGCACGGGCCGCCCTGGTCCAGCGAGGAGGAGAAGGCCACCAGGCCGTACCGGGAGACCGTGCCGTAGGTCGGCTTGACGCCGACGGTGCCGGTGACCGCGCCGGGCTGGCGGATCGAGCCGCCGGTGTCGGTGCCGATCGCCAGCGGGGCCTGGTAGGCGGCCAGCGCGGCCGCCGAGCCGCCGCCGGAGCCGCCCGGGATCCGGGACAGGTCCCACGGGTTGCCGGTGACGCCGTAGGCCGAGTTCTCGGTGGAGGAGCCCATGGCGAACTCGTCCATGTTGGTCTTGCCCAGGATCACCACGCCCGCGTCCTTCAGACGGGTCGTCAGGGTGGCGTCGTACGGCGGGACCCAGCCTTCGAGGATCTTGGAGCCGCAGGTGGTGGGCACGCCCTTGGTGGTGAAGACGTCCTTGAGCGCGAGCGGCACGCCGGCCAGCGGGCCCAGCTCCTCGCCCTTGGCCCGCTTCTCGTCGACCGCCTTGGCGGCCTTCAGCGCGCCCTCGGTGTCCACGTGCAGGAAGGCGTTGACCTTCTTGTCCACCGCGTCGATCCGGTCCAGGTGGGCCTGTGCCACCTCGACGGCGCTGACCTGGCCGGACTTGATCGCCTCGGCCGTCTGCGCGGCCGTCTGCCTGATGAGGTCGGTCATGTCTGGTCAGTCCTCCCCGAGGATCTGCGGGACCCGGAAACGCTGCTCCTCGGCGGCCGGGGCACCGGCCAGCGCCTGCTCCGGGGTGAGCGAGGGCCGCACCTCGTCCGCGCGCATGACGTTGGTCAGCGGCAGCGGGTGGGAGGTCGGCGGGACGTCCTGTCCGGCGACCTCGGAAACGCGGGCGACCGCGCCGATGATCACGTCCAGCTGCTCGGCGAAGTGGTCCAGCTCCTCCGCCTGCAACTCCAGACGCGACAGCCGGGCGAGGTGGGCGACCTCCTCGCGCGTGATGCCAGGCATGCAGCGATCCTCATCTGAGTTCTGGGCGAGGCCGGGACCCGCGTCACCGCGCGGCGGGCGGCGTTCCGTCCTCTGTGTCTTTGACCACCCATCCTAGGGGGCGCCGGGTGCGCCCGGTGTTACTGAGGGGTCGTGGGGGCCTCGGTCGGCGGCGCCAGCGGCTGCCTGGGCACGCCGGGGCACGGGAGTTCGGCCTGGCCGGTCCACCGCTCCAGGGTCGGCAGCCGCTCGGCCGGCGGCGGGCCGGTGCGGTGCACCCGCAGCCAGGCGGTGGCCTGGTCGGCCGGCAGCGCGGCGGAGACCAGCCAGCCCTGCACCGCGTCCACCCCCAGGCCGTGCAGGCGCTCCCAGGTCTCGTCGTCCTCCACGCCCTCGGCCACCACGGTGAGGCCGAGCGAGTGGGCCAGCTCCACCGAGCAGCGCACCACCGCGGCGTCGTGGTGGTCGGCGACCATCCGGGAGACGAAGGAGCGGTCGATCTTCAGTTCGCCCACCGGCAGGCTGCGCAGCCGCACCAGCGAGGAGTGCCCGGTGCCGAAGTCGTCCAGCGACATGCCCACCCCGTGGCCGCGCAGTTCGGCCAGGGTGTCGGCGGCCAGCCGGGAGTCGTCCAGCAGCAGCCGCTCGGTGATCTCCAGCTGCAGCGCGTGCGCGGGGACCTGATGGCGCTCCAGGTGCCCGGCCACCCGGCCGGCGAAGCCCGGGTTGAGCACGTCGCGCGGCGAGACGTTGACCGCGACCTGCACCTGCAGCCCCTGGGCCCGCCAGGCGGCCAGCTGGCCGATCGCGGCCTCCAGCACGTAGTCGGTCAGCCGCGGCATCAGCCCGCTGGACTCGGCCAGGCCGACGAACTCGTCCGGCGAGACCCGGCCGCGCCCGGGGCGCTCCCAGCGCAGCAGCGCCTCCAGGCCCACCACCCGGCCGTCGAAGGCCACCTTGGGCTGGTAGTGCAGCTGCACCTCGCCGGTCTCCAGGGCCCGGCGCAGGTCGCCGAGCAGGCCGATCCGGTAGGGCGTGTCGGCGTCCTGGGAGTGGTCGTACTGCTCGACCCCGGTGCGGGCGCGCTGGGCGTGGCCCATCGCCACGTCGGCCCGGCGGAGCAACGATTCTGCGTCCGCGGCGTGCTGCGGGTAGACGCAGACCCCGGCGGTGGCCTCCAGCACCAGCAGCAGGCCGTCCAGCCGGATCGGCGCGGCCAGCTCCGCGATCAGCGCCTTGGCCAGCCGCTCCAGGGTGTCCGCGCAGCCGACCCCGGGCAGCAGCACGGCGAACTCGTCGCCGCCCATCCGGGCCACCACCGCGCGCCGCCCGTTCTCCGCGGCGGCCGGCAGCGAGGCGAGCAGCTCCTCGGTCTCCCGGCGGCGCTCGGCGGCCCCGGACGGGCCGCCGCCCCGGGCGGACTCCAGCATCGGCCCCCCGCCCAGGCCGATGCCGCGCGCGTCGGGCGAGGCGCCGCGCAGCACCCGGTGCAGCCGCCGGCCGATGTGCACGAGTAACCGGTCGCCGGCGCCGTGACCGAGTGTGTCGTTGAGCGATCGGAACCGATCGAGGTCCAGCAGGATCAGACCGACGCAGTACGCGTCCTCGGCCTCGTGCTCGGCGATCGCCTCCTGGGCCGCGAGCAACAGGGCGTGACGGTTCGGCAGACCGGTCAGCGGGTCGGTCAACTGGTCCCTGGCCCGGTCCCGGGCGATCCGCCAGGCCGCCACCAGCACCGCCAGCGGCACGGCGAACAGCGGCAGCAACTCGGGCTCGTGCCGACTGACCAGGACTGCCAGCGGGATCAGCGGCGCCGCTCCGGCCAGCAGGACACCGAGCAGCAGGACCGCACCCGCCACCCCCTGCGGCGGGCGCGTCGGCGCACCGCCGGTCGTACGATCCATACGCCCTGTCCTCCGTCAGGCCCGCCCCCGCCCAGGCCGCGTCGCGGCTCGGAACCGACCCGAAGAACGGTCGGTGCCGGCACCGCAGATGCGGTGCCAGTCGGTCTCAGCCGGGAAGCGCCCCTGTCGGCGCCGGCCCCCGCTGGTCCCACTGGCCGGTGCCCCCACTCCTGCTGACACACTGTTGCGCTCCAGGGTAAGTCCGGCCTCACGGCGAGGGCGGACTTTCGGTCATCCGGGAGCACGCCAGCACGAACCGGCGCCGCACACTGACACGATGCCCCTTTTCCGCGCCCACCACCCGGGTGACGGAGCATCAGCACGATAACAAGAGGGACACGTCAGCCCTGGTCAGTCCCCCCGGGGGTTACCTCGGCCGGCTCCGCCCCGACCGCGGGCAGGCCCAGGTGCGCACGCGCCGCCGCGGCCCCGGACTCCAGCAGCACCGCAAATCCGGTCTCGTCCAGCACCGCCAGTCCCAGTTGGACCGCCTTGTCATACTTCGACCCAGGGTTGTCACCGACCACCACGAAATCGGTCTTCTTCGAAACCGAACCGGTCACCTTCGCGCCGCGCGAGACCAGTGCCTCCTTGGCCCCGTCCCGGGTGTGCCCGGCCAGCGTTCCGGTGACCACGACGGTGAGCCCCTCCAGCGGACGGTCGCCCTCCGCCTCGACCGCCTCCTCGGTGAACCGCACCCCCGCCGCACGCCATTTCCGCAGGATCTCGCGGTGCCACTCCTCCTGGTACCACTCCTGGATCGAGCGGGCGATCTTCGGGCCGACCCCCTCGGTGGCCGCCAACCGCTCCTCGTCGGCGGCGAAGATCGCGTCCAGGTCGCGGAACTCGCGGGCCAGCGCCTGGGCCGCGACCGGGCCGACGTGACGGATCGACAGGCCGTTGAGGTAGCGCCAGAGCTCCTTCTCCCTGGCCGCCGCCAGGCTCTCCAGCAGCAGGGTGGCGGTCTTCTTCGGCTCCCCGCTCAGGTTGGCGAAGAAGGAGACCTCCTTCTCCTCACCGGTCGCGTCGTCCAGCTTGGGCATCCCGGTCTTCGGGTCGCGCACCAGCACCCGGATCGGCAGCAGCTGCTCGACGTCGAGACCGAAGACGTCCCCCTCGTTCCTGACGGGCGGCTCGGCCGGCTCCAGCGGCTGGGTCAGCGCGGTGGCCGCCACGTAGCCCAGGCCGTCCACGTCCAGGCAGGAGCGTCCGCCCAGGTAGGCGATCCGCTCGCGGATCTGGGCCGGGCAGAACTGCGCGTTGGGGCAGCGCAGGTCGATGTCCCCCTCGGACATCGGGCGCAGCTCGGTGCCGCACTCGTGGCACTCGGCGGGCATCACGAACTCCCGCTCGGTGCCGTCCCGCAGGTCCTCCACCGGGCCGAGGATCTCCGGAATCACGTCGCCGGCCTTGCGCAGCACCACGGTGTCGCCGAGCAGCACGCCCTTGGCCTTGACCACCTGCTGGTTGTGCAGGGTGGCGTACTGCACCATCGAGCCGGCCACCTTCACCGGCTCGGCCAGCACCGCGTACGGCGTGGCCCGGCCGGTCCGCCCGATCCCGACCTTGATCGAGGCCAGCTTGGCGGTGACCTCCTCCGGCGGGTACTTCCAGGCGATCGCCCAGCGCGGCGACTTGGAGGTGGCACCGAGCCGGCCCTGGAGCGCGATCTCGTCCACCTTGACGACCACGCCGTCGATCTCGTGCTCGACCGAGTGGCGCTGCTCGCCGTACTGCTTGACGAACGCCCGCACCTCGTCCAGGCTGCCGACCACCCGGTTGTACTTGGCGGTGGGCAGGCCCCAGTCGTGCAGCAGCCGGTAGGCGTGCGACTGGCAGTCGATCTCGAAGCCGTCCCGGGCGCCGATCCCGTGCACCACCATGTGCAGCGGGCGCGCGGCGGTGACCAGCGGGTCCTTCTGGCGCAGCGAGCCGGCCGCGGCGTTGCGCGGGTTGGCGAACAGCTTGACCAGCGCCCGCGGCCGCTTGCCCTGCTTGACCAGTTCCTCGTTCTCCGCCCGGCGCCGGTCGTTCTCGGCGGCGAACGAGGCGTTCAGCTCGGCGAAGGCCCCGGTCGGCAGGTAGACCTCGCCGCGGATCTCCACCAGGGCCGGCGGGTTCTCGCCGTGCAGCCGGTGCGGGATCTCCTTGATGGTGCGCACGTTGGCGGTGATGTCCTCGCCGATCCGGCCGGTGCCGCGGGTGGCGGCCAGCACCAGCTCGCCGTGCTGGTAGGTGAGGTTGACCGCCAGGCCGTCCACCTTGAGCTCGCACAGGTAGTGGTACGGGACGCCGTCCAGTTCGCGGGCCACCCGGTCGGCCCAGGCGGCCAGCTCCTCGTCGTCCATCGCGTTGTCCAGGCTGAGCAGCCGCTCGCGGTGCTCGACCTTGGCGAAGCCCTCGGCCACCCCGCCGCCGACCTGCTGGGTCGGCGAGTCGGGGGTGACCAGGGCCGGGTGCGCGGCCTCCAGCGCCTCCAGCTCGCGCATCAGGGTGTCGAACTCGGCGTCGCTGACGGTCGGCGCGTCCTGCTCGTAGTAGCGGACCCGGTGCTCCGTCAGCTCGGCCGCGAGTTCGGCGTGCCGCCTGCGTGCCGCCGCCGGCACGTCCTCCCAGCCCTCGACCGCCGCCACCACTAGCCTCCCTGAGCGCTCACTCCGGGTTGTCCACCAGGCTCCGGGCCCCCGTCACCGCCTGTGACAGCGCCTGCCGGGCGTACGCGGGGCTCGCCCCCGCCAGACCGCAGGTCGGCGTCACCAGCACGCGGCGGCCCAGCAGTTCCGGGTCCAGCCCGAGCCTGCGCCACAACCTCCTGACGACGGTGACACTACCGGCCGGGTCGGACGAAGCCGACGACGCCGCGTCCACGGCGGGCACCACGCCGGCCAGCAGGACCGTGCCGCCCTCGACCGCCTCGCCCAGGTCGTCGTCCTCACGCTCCGTCAGCAGGCCGAAGTCGAGCGAGATCCCGGCCACTCCGGCCCGCCGCAGCAGCGGGATCGGCACCCCGGGCGCGCAGCTGTGCACCAGCACCGGGACGTCGAGTGAGCGGATCAGCTCGCGCAGCGCCTCCTCCGCCACCTGGCGGTCGACGGCGCGCAGCCGCTGGAAGCCGCTGGCCGTCTTCACGTTCCCGGCCAGCACGGCGGGCAGCGAGGGCTCGTCCAGCTGGAGCACCGGCTGCGCACCGGGGACCCGCTTGCGCAGCTCCGCCAGGTGCCGGCGCAGGCCCTCGGCCAGCGAGCCGGCGATGTCCCGGCAGGCCCCGGGGTCGGCCAGCGCCTTCTCCCCGTGGCGCAGCTCGACGCTCGCGGCGAGCGTCCACGGCCCGACCGCCTGCACCTTGAGCGCCCCCTGGTACCCCTGGGTGAACTCCTCCAGCGCATCCAGGTCCTCGCCCAGCCAGGAGTGCGCCCGCCGGGTGTCCCGGCCCGGGCGGTCGGCGAACCGCCAGCCGCTCGGCTGGACCTCGGCGAAGAGCTCCACCAGCAGGCCGGCCGAGCGGCCGATCATGTCCGCCCCCGGCCCGCGCGCGGGCAGCTCGGGCAGGAACGGCAGTTGCTCGAGCGCGCCGGTGGAGGTCCTGGCGGCCTCGCGGGCGTCGGTCCCGGGCATCGAGCCGACACCGGTGGCGGCGCCGTGGAGAGCGGGGAAGGGGTGCTGCTGACTGGTCACGCTGGGCAGCCTACTGTCCCAGCAGGCCGGCCAGCCGGGCGCGATAGAGGACCGCCACGGTGAAGCCGCAGCTGATCCGGCCCTCGGCCACCAGCTGCTCGGCCTCGGCGAAGCCGAGGCGGACCGCCCGGCGGATGCCCTCCTCCCGCTGCACGGCGCCGTGGCCGACCACCCTGGCCGCGTAGAGCAGGGTGTGGCCGGCCATCAGTCCGGTGTCCGGGTACAGCGGGCCCAGCGGGACCAGTTCCTCGGCCTGCGCGCCGAGTTCCTCGGACAGCTCGCGGCGGGCGTTCCGCTCCCCGTCGGCGTCCGGCTCGCCGTAGCCGCGCGGGGCCTCCAGGTGCCAGGAGCGACTGGCGTGCCGGTAGTGCTCCACCAGCAGCACCCCGTCCGGCAGCACCGGGAGCACCACCACGCCGGGCACCCCGGAGGAGTCCAGCAACCGCAGGTGCAGGCCCAGGCCCCCACCGGGGAACCGGACCGGATCACGCAGCACGGTCACGTAGGGATCGGCGTACACCACCCCGGACTGCGCGGCGGCGACGGGCGCGCCGCCGCCGCGCTCGCACACCGCGCGCTCGGCCTCGGCCGACTCGGCGGGGTCGGTGAGGATCTGGATGCCCTCGGGGTCGTTGCGGAACAGCTCGGGGCGGTCACTGCGCAGTTGGGCGTAGCGGTCCATGGCGGGTCCTTTCTCGCTCCCTCGCATGGTGCCCGCTCGGACGACGCCCCGTCAGCCCGTTGCGGAGTTCACCCCACCGGCTCCGGTTCGGAGAGCTCCGCGACCTGCGCCACCCCGCCGATCGCACCGACCTCGGCGAAGCCGGCCTTGCGCAGGTCGGCCACCAGGGTCTCCCACTGGCGCAGCCCGCTGCCCGCGAACCGGCCCTCGATCAGCCGCAGGCTGGACTCCAACCGGGCCTGCTCGGCGCGCCCGGTGGTCCGGTTGACCACCAGCCGGACCACCACCGGGGCGGCCCGGTTGGCGAAGGCCCGGGTCACCTCGCCGAGGATCTCGAAGGCCGGGTGCGAGCCGAACAGCACCCGCACCGAGGCGGTGGCCACCTCGACCAGCAGCTCCACCTGCGGGGTCCAGCGGGCCATCCGGGCGGCCACCTTGCGCCGGGCCACCCGGTTGCTGGCCTCCCGGACCATCGCCACGTACGCCGACACCACCGCCGGCGCGCCGTGCTGCTGGTCGGCGAACCGGGACGGGTCGGCCACCCCGGGGTCGGCCAGCAGGGCCTGCAGCCGGGTCAGGTACCGCTGCCACTGCGGGGTCTGGCGCAGCGACAGCACGTCCGGCAGCGAGAGCTCGGCGAAGGACTCGACGTACAGGCCCTCCTGGACCACCTCGAAGGCGGTCCGGCGCATGATCTCCACGAGCTGCTCGGGGCTCAGCTCCGCCTTCTGGCCGGCCCACCGCAGGACCGGCTCCTGCAGCGCGCTGCGCGGCAGCGACCCCTGCGGGGTGAGCGCGAACGCCCCGAGCCGGTCGGCCAGGTTGACGTTGTAGGCCAGGTCCACCACCTGCTTGATCTCCGCGCCGAACTCCCGGGTCGGGTCGTAGTCGCGGTCGGCGGGGTTGCTGCCGTCGCCCACCACGAAGCGGCGGTAGAGCTCGTCGCGCAGCACCAGGCCGCGCTCGCGGATCCGGGCGTTGCTGAAGTCGGCCACGTCGAGGAACCGCTGGCGCAGCTGCTCCTGCCGGTCCGCCGACACGTCGAGCGAGCGGGCCAGCGCGGGGAAGTCGAGCAGGTTGAGGTCGTGCGCGTACCGGGAGAACTCGCGGCCGAGCGCCGTCCCGTCCTGCGCGTTGGCCGACTCGTCCCAGGCCATCCGCAGGCAGCTGGGCCGGGTCTCCTGGCAGACCCGCTCCCAGGCTTGCCACCCCCGCTCCTCCACCCCGAACAGCGGCTGCTGCACCGGCGAGGCCTCGTTCCACAGGAACGGCACCAGGGTGCCCTCACCGAGCAGCTGCTTGAACGCCTCGCGCTCCGGCGAGTCGCTCAGGTAGTCCCGCACCACCGCCGGGTTGTTGTAGAGGTAGGCCCGGTTGACCACCACCTGCTCGCCGTTGACCAGCGCCCGGACGTACTCCGCGCGCACCCGGTCGTCCTGGTGCCGCAGCGCGGCCCGGCGGGACAACTGCCCCTGCCAGAGCCCGCGCAGCTCCCCGGCGGCAAGCCACTGGTTGTCGAGGGCCTGGGCTATGACCGGCACCTGCCGAAGGTCTTCGGGCTGGATCCGGTCGAATTCGACGTTCGCCTCGCTGGACATGGACGCGATGCTACCGGCGGCGGGTGACGGCCAGTCAGCTGAATTCGCAATCCCCCGGTCGGCGGCCCGCGCCATTCGGTCGATGCCGGAGCGAATCGGTCACCCCGCCGCCGCGCCCGCGCCTACTGGCCCGGGCGGACCGTCAGCTCGGTCAGCGACGCGTCGCGCGGCAGGTCCACCGCCGTCAGGATCGCGGTGGCCACCGACTCCGGGGCGATCCAGCGGGACGGGTCGTACTCCCTGCCCTCCTGCTGGTGCACCTTCTGCTGCATCGGGGTGGCGGTGCGGCCGGGGTAGACGGTGGTGACCCGGACGCCGTTCGGGGCCTCCTCGGCGCGCAGCGAGTCGGCCATCGCCCGCAGGCCGAACTTGCTGGCCGCGTACGAGCCCCACTCGGCGTGCGCGGCCTGGCCGGCGCCGGAGTTGACGAAGACGATGCTGCCGCGGGCCTGGCGCAGCTGGGGCAGCAGCAGCCGGGTCAGCTCGGCGGGGGCGACCAGGTTGACCGCCAGGGTCTCCTGCCAGACCTTCACCGGGGTGTCGGCGACGTGGCCGAGCTCGACCACGCCCGCGACGTGCAGCAGCGAGTCCAGGGTGACCGGCAGGGTCTGGTGGCCGAAGGCCCAGGAGAGCTTCGCGGGGTCGGCCAGGTCGCCGACCAGGGTGCGCGCGGTCGGGAAGGTCTCGCGCAGCTGGGCGGCCCGGCGGGCGTCCCGGGCGAGCAGCCAGACCTCGTCGCCGCGCTCCACGAGGCGCTGGGCGACGACGGCTCCGATGCCGGAGCCGGCGCCGGTGAGCAGGTGGGTGGCCATGGGGGGACCTCTCAGGCAGTGGTGGTGAGGTGGGCGAACACGTCGGCGGGGGTCTCGGCGAAGGCGACCAGCTCGGCGAGCGGGCGGGGCAGGAAGCCCTCGGCGTCCATCCGCTCCAACTGCACGCGCAGGCCGGTGTAGAAGCCCGCGGTGTCCAGCACCACCACCGGCTTGCCGTGCAGGTTGTGCTTCTTCAGCTCCAGCACCTCGGTGATCTCGTCCAGCGTGCCGAGGCCGCCGACCAGCACCACCACGGCGTCGGCCCGGGCCAGCAGCTCGGCCTTGCGGGCGGCCAGGTCGGGGGTGAGCACCATCTCGTCGGCGCCCGGGTAGCCCTTGTGCTTGAGCAGTTCGACCTGGATCCCGACCAGCTTGCCGCCGGCCGCCCTGACCTCGTCGGCCAGCAGGCCCATCAGTCCGGCGTTGGAGCCGCCCCAGACCAGGGTGTGGCCGCCCGCGCCGAGCCGGCGGGCGAACTCGGCGGCCGGGGCGGTGTAACGCTCGTCGAGCGAGTATGCGGAGCAGAAGACCGTAATGTTCATAGGCCTAGAGGAGTATCAGATCTCCGCCACGGCCCGCCGCTCGGTTTCCGCGATGGTGGCCGAGCCGACCACCCGGGTGCCGTCGTAGAGCACCACGGCCTGGCCGGGCGCGATGCCGCGGGCCGGGGTGTCCAGCGTCACCCGCAGCTCGCCGTCGACCAGCGCGGCCGTCACCGGCACCTCCTCGCCGTGGGCGCGCAGCTGGGCGGTGTAGCGGCCCTCGCCCGCCGGCGCCGGCCCGCACCAGCGCGGCCGGATCGCGGTCAGGCCCAGCACGTCCAGGCCGGCCGCCGGGCCGACCGTGACGGTGTTGTCCACCGGCGAGATGTCCAGCACGTAGCGCGGCTTGCCGTCCGCCGCCGGGCGCCCGATCCGCAGGCCCTTGCGCTGGCCGATGGTGAAGCCGTACGCCCCCTCGTGCTCGCCGATCTTCGTGCCGTCCACGTCGAGGATGTCCCCGGGGGCCGCGCCCAGCCGCTCGGCCAGGAAGCCCCGGGTGTCGCCGTCCGCGATGAAGCAGATGTCGTGGCTGTCCGGCTTCTTGGCCACCGCCAGGTCGCGGCGCTCGGCCTCCAGCCGGATCCGCTCCTTGGTGGTGTCGCCGAGCGGGAAGAGCGAGTGCGCCAGCTGCTCGGCGTCCAGCACCCCGAGCACGTAGGACTGGTCCTTGGCCGCGTCCACCGCACGGTGCAGCTCCCGCCCGCCGCCGGGCAGTTCGACGATGCGGGCGTAGTGCCCGGTGCACACCGCGTCGAAGCCCAGGGCCAGCGCCTTGTCCAGCAGCGCGGCGAACTTGATCTTCTCGTTGCAGCGCAGGCACGGGTTGGGGGTGCGGCCGGCCGCGTACTCGGCCACGAAGTCGTCGATCACGTCCTCGCGGAACCGCTCGGCCAGGTCCCAGACGTAGAAGGGGATGCCGATCACGTCGGCGGCCCGGCGGGCGTCCCGCGAGTCCTCCAGGGTGCAGCAGCCGCGGGCGCCGGTCCGGAACGACTGCGGGTTCGCCGCCAGCGCCAGGTGGACACCGGTCACCTCGTGCCCCGCTTCCACCGCGCGGGCCGCGGCCACGGCGGAGTCGACCCCGCCGGACATCGCGGCGAGCACGCGCAGGCGGGAGCTGGAGGAGGGGCCGCTGGGGGCGCCGGGGAAGTCAGTCATAGTGCCCTCCAGCGTACGCAATGCCCGTCGGCGCTCCGCCGTCAGCGCTGACCGGCCCGGCGGGCCCGGTCCACCACCGGCCCGATCGCCCCGGCCAGCGCGTCCACGTCCGCCGTGCCGGAGGTGTGCCCCAGCGAGAAGCGCAGCGAGGAGCGGGCCACCAGCGGGGCGGCACCGATCGCCAGCAGCACGTGGCTGGGCTGCGGCACGCCGGCCGAGCAGGCCGAGCCGGTGGAGACCTCGATGCCGGCCGCGTCCAGCAGCATCAGCAGCGCGTCCCCCTCGCAGCCGGGGAAGGAGAAGTGCGCGTTGGCGGGCAGCCGGCCGGCCGGATCGGGGTCGCCGTTGAGCACCGCGTCCGGCACCGCGGCCCGCACCCGCTCGACCAGGTCGTCGCGCAGCCGCTCCATCGCCGCCGCGTGCTCGCCCCGGCGCTCCACCGCGATCGCCGCGGCGGCCGCGAACCCGGCGGCGGCCGGCACGTCCAGCGTCCCGGAGCGCACGTCGCGCTCCTGGCCGCCGCCGTGCAGCAGCGGCACCGGCGCCGCACCGCGGCTGAGCAGCAGCGCGCCGACCCCGTACGGGCCGCCGATCTTGTGCCCGGTGACGGTCAGCGCGTCCAGTCCGCTGGCCGCGAAGTCGACCGGCACCTGGCCCAGCGCCTGCACCGCGTCGGCGTGCATCGGGATGCCGAACTCCTTCGCCACCGCGGCGAGTTCGGCGATCGGCTGGAGGGTGCCGATCTCGTTGTTGGCCCACATCACGGTGACCAGGGCGACCGTGTCGGGCTCCCGCTCGATCGCGGCCCGCAGCTGGTCGGGGTGCACCCGGCCGTGGCCGTCCACCGGCAGGTACTCCACCCGCGCGCCCTCGTGCTCGGCCAGCCAGTGCACCGCGTCCAGCACCGCGTGGTGCTCCACCGGGCTGCACAGCACCCGGGTGCGGGCCGGCTCGGCGTCCCGCCGGGCCCAGTACAGGCCCTTGACGGCGAGGTTGTCCGATTCGGTCCCGCCGCCGGTGAAGACGATCTCGCTGGGCCGGGCCCCCAGGGCGGCGGCCAGCGACTCGCGCGACTCCTCCACCACCCGTCGGGCCCGGCGTCCGGCCGCGTGCAGGGAGGAGGCGTTGCCGGTGACGCCGAGGTGCGCCGTCATCGCGGCGATCGCCTCGGGGAGCATCGGGGTGGTGGCCGCATGGTCGAGGTATGGCATGGCGGCACCAGTGTAGGCGGCCCGCCCGGCCGACCCGAGCCGAAGTCACGATTCGGCCATTGCACGGGCTGCAACGCGGGGTTAGCCTCCTCGCGCCGGCCACGCGGTGGCCGCCCGGGTGAAGAGTGAGGGGTGCGCGCCGCCATGTCGCAGACCGTCGACCGAGCGCTGACCATTCTCGCCTCGTTGGGGGACGGTCCCGCCTCGCTGGAGCAGGCGGCCGGCACCATCGGGGTGCACAAGTCCACCGCGCTGCGACTGCTCCGCACCCTGGAGGAGCACGGCTTCGTGCAGCGCCAGGCCGACCACCGCTACCGGCTCGGCGGCCGGCTGCTCTCGCTGGCGCACATCGCGCTGGAGGGCATCGACGTGCGCCAGGTCTCGGCGCCCTACCTGGCCTCGCTCAACGACCGGTACGGCCACACCGTGCACCTGGCGGTGCTGGAGGGCAGCCAGGTGGTCTGGGTGGACAAGGTGGAGGCCCGCTACCCGGCCCCGGCCGACAGCTGGCTCGGCCCGGCCTCCCGGATCGGCCGCAAGGCCCCGGCCGGCACCACCGCGGCCGGCCGGGTGCTGCTGGCCGACCTGCCGGAGGATCAGCTCGGGCCGGTGCTGGACTCGCTGGACTTCGCGGCCCGCACCCCGCGCAGCCTGCGCTCGGCCCAGGAGCTGCGCACCGAGCTGCTGGCGGTGGCCGAGCACGGCTGGTCGCTGGACCAGGGCGAGTACCAGGACAGCGTCAACTGCCTGGCCGCGCCGATCAAGGGCAACGACGGCCGGGCGATCGCCGCCTGCACCATCTCGGTGCCGACCTCGGTGGCGCCGGTGGCCGAGCTGAACCGACTGCTGCCCGAGCTGCTCTGCACGGTCGAGGCGATCTCGCTGGCCTACGGCGGTTCGCCTACTCCTCGCTGGTGCGAGAACCGTTGCGGTGCCAAGCACGCGGCGCGCGCCAGCCATACCTGAGCGCCAGCATCCGCAGGCCGAAGGCGGTCATCGCCGCGGCGGAGGCGGTCAGCGTGGTCAGGTGGTTCGCGGCGATCAGCAGCGCCACCATCGTCGCGCCGACCAGCGCCGGCACCGCGTAGATCTCCCGGTCCCAGCGCAGCAGCGAGACCGTCTCGTTGGCCAGCACGTCGCGGATCACCCCGCCGCCGGCCGCGGTCAGCATGCCCAGCACGACCGAGGCCACCGATCCCAGGCCGTAGTCGTGCGCCTTGGCGGTGCCGGTGACGCAGAACAGGCCCAGCCCCAGTGCGTCCAGGGTCTGCACGCTGCGGTTGATCCGCTCCACCTCGGGGTGCAGGAAGAAGACCACCAGGCCCGCCAGCAGCGGCGCCAGGAAGTAGCCCATGTTGGTGAAGGCGGCCGGCGGGACGGCCCCGATCAGCAGGTCGCGCACCACCCCGCCGCCCAGCGCCGTGGCCTCGGCCAGCACGCAGATGCCGAAGATGTCCATGTTCTTGCGCACGGCCAGCAGGCCCCCGGAGAGGGCGAAGACGAAGATGCCGACCACGTCCAGCGGCTGCTGCACATCGGGGGAGAAGATCTGCGAGGTCACCGGCCCAGTGTCTCCCGGTACCGGTCCGGTACCGAATCCCGGCCCCCGCCCGGACGGCGGGCCCGGCCCGGACAGCACCGGGCGGACAGCACCGGACAGCGGGCCCCGCCCGCACAGCACCGGGCGGCCGGCCCCGGGTCGGGACCGGCCGCCGGGGGCACGGCTCAGGCCGGGCGGTCCGCCGGCTCCGCCGGGAGCTCCGGGAAGTGGCAGGCCACCTGCTGGCCCGCGCTCAGCGCGGTGAGCACCGGCTCCTGCTCCGCGCAGACCTCCTGGGCCTTCCAGCAGCGGGTGCGGAACCGGCAGCCGGAGGGCGGGTTGATCGGCGAGGGGACGTCCCCGGTGAGCAGGATCCGCTCGCGCCGTTCCTTGCGCCGCGGGTCCGGCACCGGCACCGCGGAGAGCAGCGCGTTGGTGTACGGGTGGGCCGGCCGGGTGTAGAGCGTGTCCCGGTCCGCGATCTCCACGATCTTGCCCAGGTACATCACCGCGACCCGGTCGGAGACGTGCCGCACCACCGAGAGGTCGTGCGCGATGATCAGGTAGGTCAGCCCCAGCTCGCGCTGCAGGTCGTCCAGCAGGTTGACCACCTGGGCCTGGATCGACACGTCGAGCGCCGAGACCGGCTCGTCCGCCACGATCATCTTCGGCTTGAGCGCCAGCGCCCGGGCGATCCCGATCCGCTGCCGCTGGCCGCCGGAGAACTCGTGCGGGTAGCGGTTGTAGTGCTCGGGGTTGAGCCCGCACAGCTCCAACAGGTCCTGCACGGCGCGCTTGACCCCGTGCTCGGTGGCCACCTTCTGCAGCTTGAACGGCGCCCCGACGATGGTGCCCACGGTGTGCCGCGGGTTCAGCGAGGAGTACGGGTCCTGGAAGACGATCTGGATGTCCCGGCGCAGCGGGCGCATCGCCCCCACACCCAGGTGGGTGATGTCGCGGCCCTCGAACTCCACGGTGCCGCCGGTGGGTTCGTCCAACCGGGTGACCAGCTTGCCCATGGTGGACTTGCCGCAGCCGGACTCCCCCACCACGCCCAGGGTCTCCCCCGCGCGCACCTCGAAGCTGATCCCGTCCACCGCGCGCACCGCGCCGACGGTGCGGCGCAGCAGGCCGCCCTTGATCGGGAAGTGGCGCACCAGGTCGGTCACCTTGAGCAGCGGGGCGCGCTCCGGCGACGGCGTCGGCGCGGGAACCGAGGCGGTCTGAGTATCCGTCATGATCCGTACAACTCCAGGAAGTTCAGAGCCGGGGTGCGATCTCGTCGGCGAAGATCCGGTGCCGGTCGGCGATCGGCAGGTGGCAGGCGGCGAAGTGCCCGGGAGCGGCCTCGGCCAGCAGCGGCAGCTCGCCGGTGGACCGGCCGCCGGTCAGCTCGGCGTACGGGCAGCGCGGGTGGAAGGCGCAGCCGCTGGGCACGTTGATCAGGCTCGGCGGGGTGCCGCCGACCGGCACCAGCCGGTCCTGCAGCGCCCGGTCCAGCCGCGGCATCGAGCCCAGCAGGCCCCAGGTGTAGGGGTGTTCGGGCGCCTCGAAGAGGGTCGCGGCCGGGCCGCGCTCGATGCACCGCCCGCCGTACATGACCAGGATGTCGTCGGCCAGCTCGGCCACCACGCCCAGGTCGTGGGTGATGATGATGACGGCGGTGCCGAACTCGCTCTGCACGTCCCGGATCAGGTCCAGGATCTGGGCCTGCACGGTGACGTCCAGCGCGGTGGTCGGCTCGTCGGCGATCAGCAGCTGCGGGTCGTTGACCAGCGCCATGGCGATCATCGCGCGCTGGCGCATGCCGCCGGAGAACTGGTGCGGGTAGTCGTCCACCCGGCGGTCCGGCTGCGGGATGCCGACCCGGTCGAGCATCTCGACGGCGCGCCGGCGGGCGTCCCGCTTGCTCGCCTTGGGGTGGTGCGCCAGGTAGGCCTCGATGATCTGGTTGCCCACCGTGTAGAGCGGGTGCATCGCGGTCAGCGGGTCCTGGAAGATCATCGCCATCTTCCGGCCGCGCAGGCGGCGCACCCGGTCGGGCTCGGCGCCGACCAGCTCCTCGCCGTCCAGCCAGATCTCCCCGCTGATCCGGGCCCGCTTGGAGCGGTGCAGGCCCATGATGCCCAGCGAGGTGACCGACTTGCCGGAGCCGGACTCGCCGACGATGCCCAGCGTGCGCCCCTCGGCGAGGTCGAGGCTGACCCCGTCCACCGACTTGACCAGGCCGTCGTCGGTGTCGAAGTGGATGCGCAGGTCGCGCAGCGAGAGGAAGGCGGTGCCGGGGCGGTCCGCGGGCTCGACGGTCATGACAGCCTCACCCGGGGGTCGACGGCGGCGTACAGGAGGTCAACCAGCAGGTTGCACAGGATGATGAAGAAGGCGGCGACCAGGGTGACGCCGAGGATCTTGGGCAGGTCGTTGTCGCCGATCGCGCTGACCGCGAAGGCGCCGATGCCCTGCAGCGAGAACACCTGCTCGGTGATCACCGCGCCGCCCAGCAGCAGGCCCAGGTCCATGCCGAAGATGGTCAGCAGCGGGGTGAGGACGGCCCGCAGTCCGTGCCGGACCACCACCCTGCGCTCGATCAGGCCCTTGGCCCGCGCGGTGCGGATGTAGTCCTCGTTCATCGTGTCCAGCATCTCCGAGCGGGTCAGCCGGGCGTAGAGCGCGGAGT
Source organism: Kitasatospora sp. NPDC058965 (assembly GCF_042741245.1). Taxonomy (NCBI): domain Bacteria; kingdom Bacillati; phylum Actinomycetota; class Actinomycetes; order Kitasatosporales; family Streptomycetaceae; genus Kitasatospora; species Kitasatospora sp. NPDC058965. The sequence goes on along the minus strand of NZ_JBHYKG010000083.1, from coordinate 10,555 downwards.
ACAGGAAGGCCAGCGCGATCCAGGGCAGCACCAGGTTGCGCGCCCAGCTCAGCGGGTCGTCGGTGAAGTTGACGTAGTGCAGGTTGTCGAAGATCGGCCACTGGTAGCTGAACAGGAAGAGCAGCAGCGCGCCGGTGAAGAAGATCGGCAGCGACACGCCGGCCAGCGCCACGCCCATCGACAGCCGGTCGAAGATCGAGCGCGGCTTCAGCGCGGAGACCACGCCGGTGGAGATGCCGGCCAGCACCCAGAGCACCGCCGCGCCGATCGCCAGCGAGATGGTCACCGGCAGCCGGCTCTCGATCTCCGGCCAGACCTCCAGGTGGTTCTTGAAGGAGTAGCCGAAGCACGGCACGTGGCAGGTGGTCGCGTCCGGACCGAACTTGTACTGGGCGCCGAAGAACAGTTGCTTGATGAACCGTCCGAACTGGATGTACAGCGGCTGGTCGAACCCGAGGTTCTTCTTGATCGCCAGCATCGCCTCGGGCGACGGGTTCTTGCCGATGTACTGGGCGGCGAGCTGATCGGCGGTCTCGCCCGCCAGGCGGGGGAGCAGGAAGAAGATGCCGAAGGTGACCGCGCTGACGACCAGCAGCAGTACCAGGGCCGCGAACGTCCTGCGGATGATGTAGGCCAACACAGTTGGACGGCTTCCGGGTGTTCCGCCCCCGCCCGGTCCGCCCCTCGTGGGGGCGGACCGGACGGGAGCGGGCACCGCTCGCCTTCACCTGCCTTCAGGGATGGTGAGCCAGGCTCTTACTTGGTGGTACCGATGTTGAGGTAGTCGTACTCACCGCTGAACGCGGAGGTGGAGACCAGGTTGGTCGCGGTGTTCGAGCGGTACAGGAAGACCTTGAAGTCGGTCAGCGGCACGATCACCGCGTCGTCCATGACCTGCTTGTCGATCGCGGCGTAGTCCTTCTCGCGGGCCGCCTGGTCGGCGTTGGAGCCGGCGTCGTCGATCAGCTTGTTGACCGCCGGGTCGTTGAGCTGCGACAGGTTGCTGTTGCCGGAGTCCTTGATCGCACGACCGTCCACGATCTGCTGCAGGAAGCCGTAGCCGGTCGGCCAGTCGGCGCCCCACTGCATCATCATCAGGCCGACGCCCTTGGAGTTGATGAAGTTCGGCACGCCCGCGTAGTCCGAGAAGTACTTGCCCTGCGGGAACTGCTGGATGTCGGCCTCGATGCCGATCGCCTTGAGCTGGCTCTGGATCGCGGTGGCCGCGGCCACCTCGGCCTTGCGCTCGGTGCGGGCGATCAGCGTGGTCTTGAAGCCGTCCGGGTGACCGCAGGCGGTCAGCGCGGCCTTGGCCTTGGTCGCGTCACCCTTGTTGCCGTCAGTGGCGTAGGGGTTGATGTCCGCGTGGCCCGGGATGTCCGGGGGCAGCACGCTGGTGGCGATCTGACCGCGGATCGGGCCGCCCTCGGCGGTCTGCACCGCGACCTTGTCGAGCGCCAGCTGGACGGCCTTGCGGCAGTCCACGCTGTCGAACGGCGCCTGGTGGCTGTTGATCGCCATGTAGACCAGCCGGCCGCCGTAGGCGTTGTCGGTGTTGGCCTTGAGCTTCGGGTCGAGCAGGATCTTGGCCTGGGTCTGCGGGTCGACGCCGCCGCCGACCAGGTCGACCTGGGCGTTGCCGGCCATCAGGTCCTGGTCGATGGTGGCCTGGTCGATGTTCATCTTCAGGTCGATCTTGTCGGCCAGCTGCTTGCGCAGCGGGTCGGTGCTCGCGTCCCAGTTGGTGTTGGGGACCAGCACCGCTTCCTTGCCGTCGTCGTACGACTGGAACTTGTAGCTGCCGCTGGAGACGATGTGCTTCACGTACCCGGCGCCGTCGTCCTTGGCCTGCGGGACCGGCGCGGTCTGCGGGGCGCTGACCAGGTAGTCGAAGTCGGCGAACGGCTGCTTCAGGTGGAAGACGATGGTGGTGTCGTCCGGGGTCTCGATCGACTTCAGGCCGTCGGGGCTCTTGTCGTCGTACGGGCCCTGGTACGGGGTCGCGTTGTCGACCAGCAGCTCGTTGAAGTAGGTCGGCCCGTTGGAGTTGACCTTCGGGGCGAAGTTGGAGCGCTCCACCGCGTACTTGACGTCCTTGGAGCTGATCGGGGTGCCGTCGTCGTACTTCAGCCCGGAGCGCAGGTGGTAGGTCCAGGTCAGGCCGTCGGAGCTGACCTGGCCCATGCCGGACGCCAGGTCGGGGACCAGCTTGTTGCCGGACTGGCCCGGGCCGGGGGCGAAGGTGGTGAGCGGACGGGCGTACAGCCGCGAGAAGTTGTAGATGTAGGCGTAGTACGTGTTGCCCGGGTCGAGCGAGTCCGGGGTGCCCTTCATCTCGTAGGTCACCGTGCCGCCCTTGTGATCGGAGGCGTTCACGATGCCCTTGGTGGCGGCGTCCTGGCCACTGGCACCGGAGTTGCCTCCGGACGGCGCGGCGGAGGGGCTCCCCTTGCCGCTGTTGCAGCCGCTCAGCACCAGCGCGGCGGTGGCGGCCACCGCGGCCAGGACGAGCGTACGGGATCGGCGCATAGCTGGATCAACCCCTTGAGAGTGGAGTGGAACGTGAGGGAACAGCTGATGGGTGGGAGTCAGTTGCTGCGCGGGTCGAGCGCGTCGCGCAGTCCGTCGCCGAGCAGGTTGAAGGCGAGCACGGTGAAGAAGATGGCCAGGCCGGGGATGACCAGGTACGAGGTGTCCACCTGGTAGTAGGTGAGCGCGTCGTTCATCGTCCCGCCCCAGGAGGCCTGCGGAGCGGCGATGCCGACGCCCAGGAAGCTGAGCGCGGCCTCGAAGAGGATGTTGGTCGGGATCAGCAGGGTCGAGTAGACCAGGATCGGCCCGACCAGGTTCGGCAGCAGCTCCTTGAACAGGATCAGCGGGCCGCGGGCGCCCAGCGAGCGGGCCGCGAAGACGAACTCACGCTCGCGCAGCGAGAGCGTCTGACCGCGCACGATCCGGCCCATGTAGGGCCAGTTGAAGAAGCCGATCACGAAGATCAGCACGGCGATGTGCAGCGGCAGGCCGTGCAGTCCGAAGGCGCCGCCCTGCAGCGAGGCCGAGATGGAGATCGCGAAGAGCAGCAGCGGGAAGGCCAGGAAGGTGTCCATCACCCGGCTGATCACGGTGTCCACCCAGCCGCCGTAGTAGCCGGCCATGATGCCGAGCACGGTGCCCAGGGTGTTGGACAGCACGGTGGCGCCGAAGGCCACCAGCAGCGAGACCCAGGAGCCCTCGATCATCCGGGCCAGCAGGTCGCGGCCCTGCAGCGGGTCGATGCCCAGCGGGTGGTCCAGGCTCATCCCGCCGAACGAACCCATCGGAATGCCACCGAGGTTGGCATCCAGCAGGTCCGGGTGCGGGGCGTTCGGGTCCAGGCCGAAGACGGCCTCGATGGGCTTGGCCAGCACGGCCAGCAGCACCAGCAGGATCACCACGACGCCGCCGGTCATGGCCGCCTTGTCCCGCTTGAAGCGGGTCCAGGCGATCTTGCCGAGCGAACGGCCCTCGATCCGCGAGGGCTGGGTGGCGACCGCGGTCGCCCCGGGCTCGCCCGGAGCGGGTGCGGTGGTGTCGGTGGGTGTGGTCATGGGCAGTTGCGTCCCCTCGCCGACGGTTCGTCGGCCCAAGGCGGCCCGCGGGCAGGCATGACAGTGTCAGGTCCTGGTCAGGACAGGTCTGCCATGGTGCCCCGGCTGCTCGGCTGGTGCGGTGCGCAGCACTCTTCACGTTCCCGACAGCCTCGCGCCAGCCCCCATTGGTGAAGGATGCCCAACTGTGATCTACCGATCTTCGTGATCGATAAACCCCACGGGGCGTCAGTTTTGCGCGTCCGGGCAGCGGTCAACACCCGCCGGATATACGGTTCGGGGCCGAACGGAACGGGTGCCGGAAGGGTTCCCCGCAGGGTCAGCGCCCGGGCCAGGGCTGCTGCGGCCAGCCCGGCTGCGGCTGCGGCTGGGGCTGTGCCTGGGGGTAGCCGTAACCGGTCGGATACGGCGCCGGCGTCGCCTCGCGGTGGTAGAACGGCCGAGCGTTGGCGCGCATCCACAGCGCCACCGGGTCGTAGTCGTCGCTCATCGCCACGGTGGACACGGCGAGTCCGGCCGGGGCCTGGGCGATCGCCCGCTGCATCAGCGCGCGCACCGCCTCCACCGCGGGCGGCGAGGTGTCGTAGAGCTCCAGGCCGATCGCCAGGTAGGGATCGCCGAGCGCCGGCCGCACCCAGGCCCGGCGCAGCGCGCGGACCGGGCGCACCGACGGCGCCTGGTGCTGGAGCAGCCCGAAGAACGCCTCGGTGCCGGGCAGCTGCGGCTCGGTCAGCTGCAGCGGACCGGCCGGCAGCCGGTCCAGGCCGGCCGCCACCCGGCGCAGGTCGGCCCAGGGCACGCCGACCCCGCCGCCGGGCGCGTGCGGGTTGAGCCACAGGCCCCAGCGGGTGCGGTACAGGGTGTCGGCGATCTCCCGGCCCGAGATCACCTCGTGCGCCCGGGACCAGCCGCTGGCGGCCAGCTGCTCGGGCGAGGTGGCGGCCGGCGCGTAGCCGAGCCCGCCGATCTCCATGTTCCCGTACTGGGCGTCGGGGCTGCCGGGCGTGCCGTGCCAGAGCAGCATCCAGACCCTGCCCTGGGCGAGGGCCCGCAGCAGCTGCTCGTAGGCGTCCCACCGGTCCGGGGCGACCTGCTGCAACGCGCGCTCCAGGGCGCCCGGATCGCCCGGCGCCGGTCCCCACGGCCCCGGTCCGCCCGCTCCCGTCGTCACCGCACGTGCCCTTCTCTCGCGTCGCCCATCGCCGGCCCCTCAGCCCCGCTCGTAGAACGGCCGGACCCGGTGCAGCATCCAGTCCACCACCGGGTCGGCCGCCAGGTCCAGCAGCACGATGTGCACGCCGCCGGGCAGCGGCGCCACCCCGAGCGCCCGGCCCAGCGCGGCGTTGGCCTGCGCCGGGTCGGCCGGCCCGGCCGGGTCGAGCTGCACGCCCACGAAGAGCACCGTCGGCTCGCCCTCCACCGAGGCCAGCGCCCGACGGGCCGTCAGCACCCCGGGCAGCGCGGCCAGCTCGGCGCGCACCGCGTGCAGGAAGTCCACCGGCTCCTCGGCCGGCTCCGGCTCGCGCAGCGCGACCCGGGCGCCCTCCGCCACCGGCGCGCCGGTCACCGGGTCCCACCGGTCGCCCTGCGGACCGCGGCGCAGCTCGGCCACGCCCTCCGGCGGCACCGGCAGGCCCACCGGCGCCTCGGGATTGACCGCGATGCCCACCCCGAGCGGCAGGCCGCGGGCGAACTCCCAGACCGGGGCCACCGCGCAGCTCATCCCGGGGGCGTGCCGGACGAACTGCTCCTCCGAGGAGAAGACCGGCACGTACGGCGCGCCGGCCAGCTCCATGGTCGGCAGGTCGAGCCCGTGGCCCTGCGGGTCGGCGCCCGCCGGCAGCGGGATCCACACCTGGCTGCGGGCCAGCACCTCGATCACCCGCGCGGTCGCACCGGGGTCGCCCAGCGCCGCGGTCAGCACCTGCTCCAGCTCGTTCGCGGGCCACCCGCTGCCGGCCGGCGCCTGACCCGGCTCGACCCACCCGGGCCCCCCCGCGGCGTACCCCTGACTGTCCATCCGCCCCTGCCCGCTCGTCACGCAGTCCGTCCGGGCAGAAGCCTACCGACCCCTGGAACGCCGGACCCCCCTCCCGTCCGGCCCGGCGGCATGCCATGATGTCCGCGAACGTCGAATTTCATACTGGCCGCTCGAACCCGCGCGGGAGAGTCCGGAAGTGCCCCAGGGCACCGGCCGGCGCCGAAGGAGCAAGTCCTCCCCGGAATCTCTCAGGCACCCATACCGTGTGGGCGAGGCGAATCTGGAAAGTGGACACGGCCGTGCCGTGCGCCCACCCACGGTGCAAGCCGCGCCATGCTGGTCGCGGTGAAGCTCTCAGGTTGTGACGACAGACGGGGAGACTCCACCTCCCTCCGTGCCCGTCAACGGCAGGAGGGATCTCACCTGCCTGTTTCCAGACCGGGAGTCCCGCCATGTCCCCGCGCCTCACTGCGCTCGACGCCCTGCACCGCGCCCTCGGCGCCACCATGACCGACTTCGCCGGCTGGGACATGCCACTGCGCTACGGCAGTGAGCGCGAGGAACACCTCGCCGTCCGCACCCGGGCCGGTCTCTTCGACCTCTCGCACATGGGCGAGATCACCGTCTCCGGCCCGCAGGCCGGCGAGCTGCTCGACCACGCGCTGGTCGGCTTCATCTCCGCGCTCGGCGTGCTGCGCGCCCGCTACACCATGATCTGCCAGGAGGACGGCGGGATCCTGGACGACCTGATCGTCTACCGGACCGCCGAGGACGAGTACATGGTGGTCGCCAACGCCTCCAACGCCCAGGTGGTGCTGGACGCGCTGACCGAGCGCGCGGCCGGCTTCGACGCCGTGGTGCGCGACGACCGGGACGCGTACGCGCTGCTCGCGGTCCAGGGCCCGGCGGCCAACGCGATCCTCTCCTCGGTCACCGACGCCGACCTGCCCGGCCTGAAGTACTACGCCCTGCTTCCCGCCACCGTCGCGGACCGGCAGGTCTGGCTGGCCCGCACCGGCTACACCGGCGAGGACGGCTTCGAGATCTTCTGCGCCCCCGCCGACGCCGAGCACCTGTGGCAGGCGCTCACCGCGGCCGGCGCCCCGCACGGCCTGGTCCCGGCCGGCCTGTCCTGCCGCGACACGCTGCGCCTGGAGGCCGGCATGCCGCTGTACGGGCACGAGCTGGACACCTCGCTGACCCCGTTCGACGCGGGCCTGGGCCGGGTGGTCCGGTTCGACAAGACCACCAATGACGGCGCGTTCGTCGGCCGCAAGGCGCTGGAGGCCGCCGCGGCCCAGGCCGAGGCCAACCCGCCGCGGGTGCTGGTCGGCCTGGTCTCCGAGGGCAAGCGGGTGCCGCGCGCCGAGTACGCCGTGGTGGACGCGGCGGGCACCCCGATCGGCCGGATCACCTCCGGCGCGCCCTCCCCCACCCTGGGCAAGCCGATCGCCATCGCCTACGTGGACGCCGCCCACGCGACGCCCGGCTCGGCCGTCGCGGTGGACGTGCGCGGCAAGCACGAGCCCGTCGAGGTGGTCGCGCTGCCGTTCTACAAGCGCGCCCGCTGACCCTCCGGCACACCGTTCCGTCCCGCGTCGTCCGCTCGGCGGACGCCGCGCGATTCCCGCTTCCCACTAATGGAGAATGAGCACCATGAGCAACCCGCAGAACCTGCAGTACAGCAAGGAGCACGAGTGGCTGACGGCCGCCGACGCTGACGGGGTCTCCACGATCGGCATCACCGAGCACGCCGCGGGCGCGCTCGGCGACATCGTCTACGTGGACCTGCCGGCCGTGGGCGACACCGTCACCGCCGGCGAGACCTGTGGCGAGCTCGAGTCCACCAAGTCGGTCAGCGACCTGTACTCGCCGGCCACCGGCGAGGTCGTCGAGGTCAACCAGGACGTCATCGACGAGCCCGCACTGGTCAACTCCGCCGCCTTCGAGGGCGGCTGGCTGTTCAAGCTGAAGGTCACCGAGACCCAGGGCGACCTGCTCAGCGCCGACGAGTACACGGCCTTCACCGCCGGCTGACCCACCCCGGGGGGCGGCCGCAGCGCGGCGGCCGCCCCCTTGTCGGCAAGCCCGCCCGCCGCCCGCCACCGCCCTTGCGCCGACGCGCCGCGCGCGGCACCTCCTAAGCCCCACGGGAAGACGCCACCATGACGGTTCTCAACCAGTCCCTGCACGCTCTCGACCCGGAGATCGCCGCCGCGGTCGACGCCGAGCTGCACCGCCAGCAGTCCACCCTCGAAATGATCGCCTCCGAGAACTTCGCGCCGGTCGCGGTCATGGAGGCCCAGGGCTCGGTGCTGACCAACAAGTACGCCGAGGGCTACCCCGGCAAGCGCTACTACGGCGGCTGCGAGCACGTCGACGTGGTGGAGCAGATCGCCATCGACCGGATCAAGGCGCTGTTCGGCGCCGAGGCCGCCAACGTTCAGCCGCACTCCGGTGCCCAGGCCAACGCCGCCGCGATGTTCGCGCTGCTCCAGCCGGGCGACACGATCCTGGGCCTGAACCTGGCCCACGGCGGTCACCTGACCCACGGCATGAAGATCAACTTCTCCGGCAAGCTCTACAACGTGGTGGCCTACCACGTGGACGAGCAGACCAACCTGGTCGACATGGAGGAGGTCGAGCGCCTCGCCAAGGAGCACCAGCCCAAGCTGATCGTGGCCGGCTGGTCCGCCTACCCGCGCCAGCTCGACTTCGCCGAGTTCCGCCGGATCGCCGACGAGGTCGGCGCCTACCTGATGGTGGACATGGCCCACTTCGCCGGCCTGGTGGCCGCGGGCCTGCACCCGTCCCCGGTCCCCTACGCGGACGTGGTCACCACCACCACCCACAAGACCCTGGGCGGTCCGCGCGGTGGCGTGATCCTCTCCAAGGCCGAGCTGGCCAAGAAGATCAACTCCGCCGTCTTCCCGGGCCAGCAGGGCGGTCCGCTGGAGCACGTGATCGCCGGCAAGGCGGTGGCCTTCAAGGTCGCGGCCACCCCGGAGTTCAAGGAGCGCCAGGAGCGCACCCTGGAGGGCGCCAAGCTGCTGGCCGCCCGCCTGCTCCAGGACGACGCCAAGGCCGCCGGCGTCTCGGTGCTCTCCGGCGGCACCGACGTGCACCTGGTCCTGGTCGACCTGCGCAACAGCGAGCTGAACGGCCAGGACGCCGAGGACCGCCTGCACGAGGTCGGCATCACGGTCAACCGCAACGCGGTGCCGAACGACCCGCGCCCGCCGATGGTCACCTCCGGCCTGCGGATCGGCACCCCGGCGCTGGCCACCCGCGGCTTCCAGGCGGCGGACTTCGCCGAGGTCGCCGACGTCATCGCCGAGGCGCTGCTGCCGGGCTTCGACGAGACCAAGAAGACCGCGCTGAAGGCCCGGGTCACCGCCCTGGCCGAGAAGTACCCGCTCTACCCGGAGCTCTAGCCTCCACCACGGGTCCGTGCCCGGCGTCACACCGCCGGCCCGGGCCCGTTCCCCGGGGCACCGCGCACACTGGATCGTGAGCCGGTGCCCCGCGCCGTGTCTCCTTCACCTCCGGTCCACGAGACCAGACAAGGACGTCCCCCGTGGCCATCAGCGTCTTCGACCTCTTCTCCATCGGCATCGGCCCCTCCAGTTCGCACACCGTCGGCCCGATGCGCGCCGCCCGGATGTTCGCCCGCCGGCTGCGCTCCGAGGGCCTGCTGGACCGGGTCGACTCGGTCCGCGCCGAACTGTTCGGCTCGCTCGGCGCCACCGGGCACGGCCACGGCACCCCGAAGGCGGTGCTGCTGGGTCTGGAGGGCAACTCCCCGCGCACCGTGGACGTGGCCAAGGCCGACCTGGACGTGGAGCGGATCAAGGAGGTCAAGCGGCTCTCGCTGCTGGGCAGCCACGAGATCGACTTCGACCCCGACACCCAGCTGGTGCTGCACCGCCGCCGCTCGCTGCCGTACCACGCCAACGGCATGACCCTGCTGGCCCGGGACGCGGCCGGCGCCGAGCTGCTGCAGAAGACCTACTACTCGGTGGGCGGCGGCTTCGTGGTCGACGAGGACGCGATCGGCGCCGACCGGGTGGTCCCGGACGACACCCAGCTGCGCTACCCGTTCCGCACCGGCGAGGAGCTGCTCCGGCTGACCCGGGAGACCGGGCTGTCGATCTCCGGCCTGATGCTGGAGAACGAGAAGGCCTGGCGCAGCGAGGACCAGATCCGGGCCGGGCTGCTGGAGATCTGGGGCGTGATGCGGGAGTGCGTCAGCGCCGGCATGTCCCGCGAGGGCATCCTGCCCGGCGGCCTGAAGGTGCGCCGCCGGGCCGCCGCCGGCGCCCGGGCACTGCGCGCCGAGGGGATCGGCCCGGCCAACGCGATGGAGTGGGTCACCCTCTACGCGATGGCGGTCAACGAGGAGAACGCCTCCGGCCAGCGGGTGGTGACCGCCCCGACCAACGGCGCGGCCGGCATCATCCCGGCGGTCCTGCACTACTACCAGAACTTCATCCCGGGCGCCGACGACGAGGGCATCGTCCGCTTCCTGCTCGCGGCCGGTGCGATCGGCATGCTCTTCAAGGAGAACGCCTCCATCTCGGGTGCCGAGGTCGGCTGCCAGGGCGAGGTCGGCTCGGCCTGCTCGATGGCGGCCGGCGGTCTGGCCGAGGTGCTCGGCGGCACCCCGGAGCAGGTGGAGAACGCGGCCGAGATCGGCATCGAGCACAACCTCGGCCTGACCTGCGACCCGGTCGGCGGCCTGGTCCAGATCCCGTGCATCGAGCGCAACGGCATGGCCTCGGTCAAGGCCGTGACCGCCGCCCGGATGGCGCTGCGCGGCGACGGCCGCCACCACGTCTCCCTGGACAAGGCGATCAAGACCATGAAGGAGACCGGCGCCGACATGAAGATCAAGTACAAGGAGACCTCGCGCGGCGGCCTCGCGGTCAACGTCATCGAGTGCTGATCCGACGACGGAGCGGCCGCCCGGTACCGAACCCGGCGGCCC
>NZ_JBHYKG010000082.1:4198-28458 GCF_042741245.1 Kitasatospora sp. NPDC058965 | reverse complement strand
TTGTTCCTGCCCACGTGGCGTCTCCTGCCGGGGTTGGTGACCCTGTTGCGTGGGTTCGGCCCGGCCGCGGCACTGTGGGGTCGGTCACCCGCCCCGGCCCACCCGTCAGGAGGTCCGGCGCACCATGCCGATCCGCGAGCGGGTGAGCAGCGCGGCCAGCCCGGCCGCCAGCAGCGGCAGCGCGACCAGGGTGAGTGCGATGTCCAGCCACGGGAAGGCGAGCACCACGTGGTCGGCCGGCCCGCCGTAGCGGGCGGCCGCGGCCAGGCCCTTCGCCTCGCGCAGCGCCACCGCCGGGACCGCGCCGCACACGGTGCCGAGCACCGTCCCCATCGCCGCGATCACCCCGCACTGGAGTCCGGAGAGCCGGCGGCGGATCCGCGGCTCGGCCCCGACCGCCGCCAGGGTGGCCAGGTCCTGCTGCGAGTCGGCGGCGGCCAGGCCGGTGGCGATGCCCGCCGCGCCCAGCGCGACCAGCGCCGCGAACGCGGTGAGCCCGAGCTCCATCGCGGAGTTGGCGGCCCGGTAGCCGCGCTCCACCTGGAACTGCCAGCTGATCACCCCGAGCTTGCCCAGCGCCCCGAGCGCCCGCTGCTCGGCCGCCGCGGAGGGCACCGCGGCCGGCCGCCAGACCGAGCCGGCGTCGGCGGTGGCCAGCCCGTACCGGGCCACCAGTGCCGGGGCGAGGTAGCTGGTGCCGAGCGTGGTCACGCCCTTCGCCAGCACCGCGTCCACCAGCTGGTCGTGGTCGGTCCACGCCGGGTTGCCCGGGTCGGACTGGTACTGCAGCCGCAGCACCGCCTTGCCGTTGTCGATCATGGCGGGGTCGAAGACCACCAGCTTGCCGTCGGCCGCCGCCCGTTCCACCGCCGGGTCCTGGACCCCGAACAGGTTGGGCAGCAGGGTCGGGTCGCCGGAGACCAGCTGCCCGAACGGGGTGATGTCGACGTGGGTGAAGCAGCGCGGGTCGCGGGCCATGGCCGGGTCGTACGCCCCCGGACCGCTGTGGTCCGCCAACGGGCACCGCTTGGCCGGCGGTGCGACCAGGCTGACCGCTCCGGGCGCGTGGGCGCAGGCGGCCTCCTTCACCAGGCAGCCGCCCGGGTAGTCGACCTGCAGCACGTCGGCCCGCTCGCCGAGCCCGGGCATCGCCTGTTCGACCGCGGCGCGCTGCGGCGCCAGCGGCGCCACCGCCGTGGAGCCGAAGCCGACCAGGGTGACCGCCCCCGGCGGCACGGTCGCGGTGTAGTGCTCGCGCATCTCCTGGTCGTTGCTGGCCCCGTAGATGCCGACCGCGACCGCACCGGCCACGGCCGCCATCACGGCCGCCACCGCCGGCGAGGTGCGGCCGCGGTGGCGCACCGCGTCGCGCAGGGCCAGCCGCGGCGTGAGCGGCAGCAGCCGCCCGAGCCGCCCGAACAGGCCGACCAGCACCGGGGTGCAGGCCACCATGCCCAGCTCGGCCAGCACCGAGCCGCCCAGCACCGCGGTGTTGCGCATCCGCCCGTCACTGACCCCGAGCAGGGCCAGCGCCCCGCCGCCCAGCAGCATCAGCAGGCCCAGCACGACGAGCCGGCGCGGTGGCGCCTTGACCTCGCCGCGCCCGGTCAGCGCGGACAGCACCTCCGTCCGCCCGGCCTGCACGGCCGGCACCACCGCCGCCAGCAGCCCGGTGACCAGGCCGAGCGCGGCCACCCCGAGCAGGTCGAGCGGCGCCACCCCGAACGAGCCGAACCGCGCCCCGGACGCCTGCTCCAGCCACGGCCGGGCCACCAGCACGCCCAGCACCGCGAGCAGCACTCCGAGCACCGCCCCGGCCAGCCCGATCACCAGTCCGCCGCCCAGGACCACCGCGCGCACCTGCGCCCGGTCACCGCCGCCGGCCGCGACCAGCCCCAGCTGGCGCCGGGACCGCCGGGCGCCGACGGCGAACGCGGGGCCGGCCAGCAGCACCACCTCCAGCAGCGCCATGCCGACCACGGTGATCAGCACCACGGTGGTGGAGTCGTCCAGGTAGCCGCCCTGCTGGATGCCGTACCGGTAGTAGGGGACCTGGTCGCGGGGCGGCGGACGGAGCGCGACCGCGCGCGAGCTGGCCGCGAAGCCGTGCGCGTTGAGCTGCTGCACGCCCGCCCAGTCCAGCGCGGCGCCGGCCGGCAGCCGGACCAGCCAACCGTTCGGCCTGGGCGGGGTCAGTCCCGCGGGGAGCGCGCCGGCCAGCGTGCCGGGCCGACCGACCGCCTCGACCAGCCCCAGCCGGTCCGGGCGCTCGACCACCCCGGTGATGGTGAAGCTCTCCCCGTGCTCACCGCCGAGCACGGTGCCGGCGCCGAGCTTCAGGCCGGCGCCGTCCAGGAAGGCCTGGGTCACCGCGAGCTGGTCGGCCCGGACCGGGGCGCTGCCCGCCACCAGGTCGAGCCGGCCGTGCCAGACCGGGTCGGTCAGGTCCGCCTCGGTCACCTGGGTGCGCAGCAGGCCGTCCCGGCTGCGGGCCATCGTCTCGGTCTCGGTCACCGGCAGCAGCACCGAGCCGGACGGCAGCAGGCGGCCCGCGAGCTCGGCGGGGTCGGCGGTCTGCTCGGCCTGTTGCTCGGGCGTCTGCTGGTTCGGTGGCGTGAACTCGCCGCGCTGGCCGTCCCAGGCCATCGGGGCCTGGCGCACGTGCAGCCCCGGCGCGTCGAACTGCAGCAGCACGTCGGCGCGGCCGAGCTGACGGTCCACCTGCTGGAGGGGGGTCAGCGTGGTGCTGCGGTAGACCACGTCGGCGCCGGCCACTCCGACCACCGGCAACGCGATCATGGCCAGCACCAGGGCGCTGCGGCCCTTGGCGCGCAGCGCGTCGCGGCGGGCGATCCGCAGCGCGGCCCGCAGGGCGGAGAGCCTCACTCCTCGCCCCCCTGGGCGTTCCCGGTCGCGGCGACCAGCAGCTCGTCGGCGCTGAGCCGGCCGGTCTCGTCCACCAGCCGTCCGTCGCGCAGGAAGACCACCCGGTCCGCCCAGGCGGCGTGCCGGGCCTCGTGGGTGACCATGACGGCGCCCGCGCCCGCGTCGCAGCGCGCCCGCAGCACCGCGAGCACCGCCTCCCCGGTGCCGGAGTCCAGTGCGCCGGTGGGCTCGTCGGCCAGCACCAGGTTGCGCCCGCCGATCAGGGCCCGGGCGATCGCGACCCGCTGCTGCTGACCGCCCGACATGTCGTCGGGGAACCGGTCGGCCAGCTCCTCGATGCCGATCTCGGCCAGCGCGGCCAGCGCCTCACGGCGGGCGGTGCGGGCCGGCACCCCGTCCAGCTCGCGCGGCAGCATGATGTTCTCCGCCGCGGTCAGGGCCGGGATCAGGTTGTAGTCCTGGAAGACGTAGCCGACCGCGCGCCGGCGCACCTGGGCCAGCCGCTTGCGGGAGAGCTCGCCCAGCGAGCTGCCCTGCACCAGCACCCGGCCGCCGGTCGGGCGGTCCAGCCCGCCGGCCAGGGTGAGCAGGGTGGACTTGCCGGAGCCGGAGGGGCCCATCACGGCGACGAACTCGCCGGCGTGCACCGTCAGGTCCACCGCCCGCAGCGCGTGCACCTCGGCGGCGCCCTGTCCGTGCACCCGGGACACCTGGTCGAGCTGGAGTATCGGCTCGGTCGTGGTCATCGTTCCCCCTGTCGTTGCTTGTTGCGCCCGCGCACCGTGGGCGCGGGTTGGGGCGCGGGCACCGCCTGCGGGCGGTGCTGCGCCAGCCGGGTCTCGCAGTGGTCGAGCCAGCGGACCTCGGCCTCGGTCTGGAAGATCAGCTGGTCGAGCACCAGCAGCCAGGCGAGCTCCGCGCCGCCCGCCGCGGGATCGGTCATCCCGGCCAGCGCCCGGGCCTTGAGCCGGGTGTAGTCCTGCAGCGCCTGGATGCTGTGCCGGCGCTGCCCCTGGACCACCGCGTGCACGTCCACCCCGGGCACGGTCACCGCCATCGCCAGCTTGATCGCCAGCTCGTCCCGCGGCGGGTTGGTGCGCGGCACCGGGGTCTCGAACCAGCTGCGCAGTTCGGCCCGCCCCCGGTCGGTGACCCGGTAGTAGACGTGGCCCTCCTCGTCCTCGCCGTCCGGCAGCACCAGGCCGTCCCGTTCCAGTCGCCCCAGCGTGGTGTAGACCTGACCGACGTTCAGCGGCCAGGTCGCGCCGGTGCGTTCCTCGAACTCGGTCCGCAGCTGGTAGCCGTAGCGGGGGCCCTGGTCGAGCAGGGCGAGGAGACCGTGTTTGATGGACATACCGAGTATGTATACCCGGTATGCGGCAGGGTCACAAGCGCCGGACCGGGCCGTCGCGCCCCGCGCGCCCGGCCGCAAGGCGTACCGTCACCAGGTGTGAGCCCACTGCGCATCGCGACCTTCAACCTGCTGCACGGCCAGCCGCTGGCCGCCGACGGCAGCCCGCTCCCCTACCCCGCCGAGGCCGCCGAACCGCTGCACGAGGCGATCGCCGCCCTCGACACCGACGTGCTGGCGCTCCAGGAAGTGGACCGGCACCAGCAGCGCTCCGGCCTGACCGACCAGACCGCGGTGGCGGCCAAGGCGATGGACGCGGCCGACTGGCGGTTCGCCGCCGCACTGCACGGCCGCCCGGCGCCGGTGGCCGGCTGGCTCCGCGACCCCGAGCCGACCGGCCTGCGGGTCTACGGCCCCGAGGACCTGGGCAGCGCCACCGACCGCCCCTCCTACGGCACCGCCCTGCTCAGCCGGCTCCCGGTGCGGCACTGGCGGGCCCGGCGGTTCGCGCCGGCGCCGTTCGGGCTGCCGCTGCGGGTGGCCGGCCGGCGCGGACTGACCCCGGTGCCGGACGAGCCGCGGGCCGCGCTGGCCGCGGTCCTCGCGGGCGAGCGGGGGGAGTTCACCGTGGTGGCCACCCACCTGTCGTTCGTGCCCGGCTGGAACATGGCCCAACTGGCCGGCATCCGCCGCTGGATCGCCGACCTGCCCCGGCCCTACCTGGTGCTGGGCGACTTCAACCTGGTCGGCCCGGTGCCGCGCACCGTGCTCGGCTCGGCCACCGCGCTGGACCGGGCCCCGGCCTCGCCGCGCCGGATCCGCGAGCTGCGCGCCGCCCGGCACGCGCGCGGCGCACTGCCCGCCGGGCGGCGGCGCGGCCGCGAGCCGGGCGCCCGGCTGCAGGGCTGGCACGACCTGGCCCGCACCCCCACCTACCCCTCGCACCGGCCGGCCGTGCAGTTCGACCACGTACTGGCGGTCGGCGTGCCGCGCACCGCGGTCGGCACCGTGGCCGCGCCCCGGGTCGGGGTCTCGGACCACCGGCCGCTGCTGGTCGAGGTCGACCTGTGAACCGACCGGCCGCCGGCCCCCGGGCCGGCTACTGCCGCGCCAGGTGAACGTTCTGGTGCGGCAGTTGCTGCCCGCCGGCCGGGGCCGGCTCGTACTGCAGCAGCAGCATCGCCGCGTCGTCGCCGAGCTGGCGGCCGACGTGGCGCACCACGTCCTCGTGCAGCCGGCGCAGCACGTCCACCGGACCGCCCTCCGCACACCCCGGCAGCCGCTCGGCCAGCGGGTAGAACCGCCCGGCCCGGTCGCGCGCCTCGATCACCCCGTCGGTGTAGAGCAGCACCCGGTCCCCCGGCGCGAACGGCACCCGCTGCACCGGCGGCGCCACCAGTTCGGGGTCGAGCACCCCGAGCGGCGGCACCGTCTCCGCCAGCTCCAGGGCCCGCACGGTGCCGTCCGCGGTCAGCAGCAGCGGCGCCGGGTGGCCGCAGTTGACGATCTCCGCGGCGCCGTCCGGGCCGACCCCGATCAGCACCAGGGTGACGAACTCCTCCTCCACCCCGGGGTGGTCGTTCTCGTGCAGCGCGCGGTCCAGGCTGACGGCCAGCCAGCCGGCCACCCGGTCCAGCGCCGGCTCCTGGTGCGCGGCCTCCCGGAAGGCGCCCAGCACGGCGGCCGCCGTCTCCACCGCGTTCAGCCCCTTGCCGCGCACGTCGCCGACCACGGCGCGCACCCCGTGCCGGGTGTTGACCACCTCGTACAGGTCGCCGCCGATCCGGGCGTGCGCGGCCGCGGCCGCGTAGTGCACGGCGGCCCGCACGCTGCCGACCCGGTCGGGCACCGAGCGCAGCAGCACCCGGCGGGCGATCTCGGCCACCAGCTGGGCGTCGGCCAGCGCCTGCTCCTGACGGACCCTCAGGGTGGCGCTGACCCAGCTGATCGCGGTGACCAGCGCGATGGCGAAGACGGTGGCACTGTGCACCGACTCGCCCAGCACGTTGTTGTAGGCGGCCATCACGAAGGCCGCCGCCTCGGCCATCAGGCCGGTCAGGATCGGGTACCAGACCCGGCGGCTGACGATCGCCGCGAGCGCCGGGACGGCGGTCAGGGCGGGCTCGACCGTCACTTCGAGGGTGCTCAGGTAGTCCAGGCCGATCACCAGCGCCATGCCGATGAACGGCAGCGCCAGGGCGGTGCGGGGCCAGGTGCCCGTCGGGCGGACGGTGGCCGGGCCCCGGTCCGGGCCGGCCAGTCGGCCGGCCGCACTCGACGTCCAGGTCGCGATCAACTTCCCCATCGCGCTCAACTTAGGTGTCTCCAGCAGAAGGTGCCCGCGCCGACGGCAGCTGGGGCGATGACTGAGGGTGATGATCGGGGGCCGGACCGGTGGCCGCGCAGACGTGGGTGACCGGTTACCGACCCCACAATAGGCGCGAAACGTGCACTCTGCATCGGTTTCGCGCGACCGTGTGACGAATTGAATGCTCTCTGTGACCTCTTAGTCACTCTTCCCGATCAGGAGCGTTTCCAACGCGTTCCGGTCAGGAAGTCCTACCGGTCTTTCGATCCGACCGCTGCGGATGAAGCAGAACGCCGCGGTGACCTGCTCCAGCGGCAGGCCGTGCTGCTCCGCCCAGGCCAGCCGGTAGATCGCCAGCTGCAGCGGATCCGCCCGCTCGTCGTGGCCGGTCTTCCAGTCCACCACCTCGAAGCGTGACCCTGACTGGCCGTCACCGACCCGGTAGACCGCGTCGATCCGGCCGCGCACCACCCGACCGGCCAGCACCACCTGCACCGGCGCCTCCACCCGGTGCGGGCGCAGCGACGCGTACGGCCCGCGCAGGAAGGCCTGCTTGAGCTGCTCCAGGTCGTGCTCGTCCGCGATGTCCTCGGCCTCGTCGAACCCCGGCAGCGCCTCCGGCTCCAGCAGCGGCAGCGGCGCGTACTGGGCCTGGATCCACGCGTGGAACCGGGTGCCGCGGCGGGCGGCGGTCTGCGGCGGCCGGGGCAGCGGGCGGGCCAGCTCCTTGGCGAAGCCGTCCGGGTCGGCCGCCAGCCGCATCAGCTGGGTGGCCGACAGGGCGGGCGGCAGCGGGACCTCGCGGACCCCGCCGCGGGACCGGGTCAGCTCGCCGAGCAGCGCGGTCAGGTCGCGGTCCCAGGAGTCCACCAGCCGCTGCTCCTCCGGGACCAGCCGCTCGGGCGCCGGGGCCGGCTCGCCCGCCAGCCGGCGGCGCACCACCGCCGCCACCCGCTGCCGGGCGTGCCGGGCGGCCGGGTCCAGCGGCAGCGGCCAGGGGGTCTCGGCCGCGGCCCGCAGCGCCGGGTTCTCGGCGTCGGCCACCGGCGGCTCGGCCCACTGCTCGACCTCGCCGGCCCCGGGCCGCTCGGCGTGCGCGCGCAGCGCCTCCAGGTACTCGGAGGGGCCGCGCACGGTGGACTGGGTCGGCCCCCACCAGTGGCCGGAGGCCAGCAGCAGGGTCCGCGGGCGGGTCACCGCCACGTAACCCAGGCGCAGCTCCTCGGTGGCGGCCTGCTCCTTGAGCGCGGTCCGGAACGCGGTCATGCCCTTGGCGGTCCAGGCCGGCACCTCGGGCAGGGTCGCCGCGTCACCGCGCAGCGGGTACGGCAGCACCGGGCGGCGGCCGGTCCACCGCTCCCGCGACCGGTTGCTCGGGAACGCGCCCTTGACCAGGCCGGGCAGCGCCACCACGTCCCACTCCAGCCCCTTGGCCTTGTGCACGGTGAGCACCTTCACGGTGTCCTCGCCGCCCGGCAGGCCGGCGTCCAGCCCGCGGTCGTACTCCTCGGCGGCGCGCAGGAAGGCCAGGAAGGCGGACAGGCCGGGGTCGCCGTCCAGGTCGGCGAAGCGGGCCGCCACGTCCAGGAAGGCCTGCAGGCTCTCCCGGCGACGGGCGGCCAGCGCCTGCGGGGAGGCGGCCAGCTCGATCTCCAGACCGGTGACCGCGAGCACCCGGTGCAGCACCTCCAGCAGCGGCTCGGCCAGCGCCCGGCGCAGCTCGCGGATCTCCCGCGCGCAGTGCGCGAACCGGGCGCGGGCCTCCGGTGAGAACGGCAGCTCTGCCCCGGCGTCCGGCCGGGAGGTGCCCCCGTGCTGCCCCGCGTCCAGGAAGGTCTCCAGCGCGTCGCTGAGCGAGACCACCTCGGTCGGGTCGGTCTGGGCCACCGCCGCCGCCAGCGGATCGGTGCCGTCCAGCGCGGCGGTGCTCACCAGCGCGGCGGCCCGGCGGCCGAGCAGCGCCAGGTCGCGCGGGCCGATCCGCCAGCGCGGGCCGATCAGCAGCCGGACCAGGGCCGCATTGGCGGTCGGGTCCTGCAGCACCTCGCAGACCGCGACCAGGTCGGCCACCTCGGGCAGCTGCAGCAGCCCGCCCAGGCCCACCACCTCGACCGGGACCTGCCGGGCCACCAGGGCCGCGTGGACGTCGGGGAAGGTGGCCGCGCCGCGGCAGAGCACGGCGATCGCCCCGGGCCGGGTGCCGGTGGCCACCAGGTGGGCGATCGAGTCGGCCAGCCAGTCGACCTCGGCCGCGTGGGTGGGCAGCAGGGCGACCCGGGCCAGGCCGTCCAGCTCGGCCCCGGGCGCCGGGCGCAGCGCCTCGACACCCTGGTGCAGCGTGCGCAGCGGACCGGCCAGCTCGTTGGCGAAGGCGAGCAGCCGGCCGCCGCTGCGGCGGTTCTCGCTCAGCGCGTAGCGGGCCGCCGGGGTGGCGTCGGCCTTCGGGAAGTGGCCCGGGAAGTCGTCCAGGTTGGCCACCGAGGCACCGCGCCAGCCGTAGATCGCCTGGCACGGGTCGCCGACCGCGGTGACCGGGTGGCCGGCGGACTCCGGACCGCCGAACAGGCCGGCCAGCAGCAGCCGCTGGGCCACCGAGGTGTCCTGGTACTCGTCCAGCAGCACCACCCGGTACTGCTCGCGCAGCAGCCGGCCCACCTCGGGCCGCTCCAGGGCCAGCCGGGCCGAGGCGGCTATCTGGTCGCCGAAGTCCATCAGGCCCGCGGCCCGCTTGCGGCGGCGGTACTCCTCGACCAGCGCGAGCAGCTCCTGGCGGCCGCGGGCGGCCTCCGGGACGTCGCGCAGCTCCTGGTTGGTCAGCTTGGTGACGGCCAGCTCGTCCAGCAGGGCGCGGTCGAACTCGCGCAGCCGGGCCGGCGGGACCAGGTGCTCGGCCAGCTCCGCGTCCAGCGCGGTCAGCTCGGCCACCAGCGCGCTGAACCGGTCCCTGAGGTGCGGGAACGGACCGCGGGCCGAGCGCAGCACCTTGGCCGCCAGCTGGAACCGGGTGGCGTCGGCGAGCAGCCGCACGTCCGGCTCGATGCCGATCCGCAGGCCGTGCTCCTTGAGCAGCCGGCCGGCGAAGGCGTGGTAGGTGGAGATCTCCGGCTCGCCGGCCACCGGGTCGTCCCGCAGCCCCGCCCGGGCCAGTGCGGTGCGCACCCGCTCGGCCAGCTCGGCGGCGGCCTTGTTGGTGAAGGTCAGCCCGAGCACCTGCTCCGGGGCCACCGCCCCCGAGCCGACCAGCCAGACCACCCGGGCGGCCATCACCGTGGTCTTGCCGGAGCCCGCCCCCGCCACGATCACGGCCGGCTCCAGCGGCGCCCCGATCGCCGCCATCTGCTCGGGGTTGAACGGGATGCCGAGCAGTTCCTTGAGCTGGTCGGGGTGGCTGAGCATCGGACCACGGTAACCGGACCGGCGGACAGCGCGCCTACTCGACCAGCTGGCGGCCGTCCCGCTGGGCCGAGCAGCTGCGCTTGAAGGAACAGGTGCCGCAGGCCTCGCCGGTGCTCGGGACGAACCGCTCGGCCAGCACCCGGCCGGCCGCGTCGGCGAGCAGGTCCTCGATCCACGGCCCGCCCTCGGGCGGCGGCTGGTGCTGGACCTTGGGCGCGTCGGGGAGCTTCTTGTCCTCGAACCGCAGCTGGACCAGCTCGGCGCCGCCCAGCGGCGGGCGCTCGTTCAGCAGCGGGTCCAGCGCGCCCTCGCGGACCGCCAGCTGGTAGACCGCCAGCTGCTTGTGCTCGGGCAGCGACTTGTCGGTGGGGGCCCGCTTGCCGGTCTTGAAGTCGACCACGTAGGCCCGGCCGAGCGCGTCCTGCTCGACCCGGTCCATCACCCCGCGGATCCGGACCGAGACCTCGCCCACCGGCAGGGTCAGGTCGAAGTCGTGCTCGGTGGCCAGCGTGCTGCGCCCGCGCTCCAGCACGTGCCAGTGCAGGAACCGCTCCAGCGCGGCCCGGGCCTGGGTCTTCTCCTGGTCCGACTTCCAGGGCGCGTCGAAGGCCAGGGCGTCCCAGACCGTGTCCAGCCGCTCCAGCAGCACCGCCAGGTCGGCGGGGGTGCGCCCGGACCCGACCTCGTCGGCCAGCGCGTGCAGCACGTTGCCGAAGCCCTGGGCGCCGGAGGTGGCGGTCTGCGCCTTGACCTCCTTGGTCAGGAACCACTGCAGCGAGCAGGCGTCCAACTGCTCCAGGCCGCTGCCGGACAGCTGCACCGGACGGTCCGGCTCGCGCAGCGGGACCGGGTTGCTGGTCGGCTCGGCCATCCCCCACCAGCGGTCGGGGTGGGCGAGCGGGACCAGGGGCGTGCCGGCCTGGTCGGCGGCGCCGGCCAGCGCGGCCAGCCGCTCGGCGGCGGTGCGGCGCAGGGCGGGCGAGCGGGTCGGGTCGACGGTGACCGCGCGCAGCTCGGCCACCAGGGCGGCGACCGAGAGCGGGCGGCGCGGACGCTGGGTCACGTCCGCCACGACGGCGGGCGGGGTGCGGCGCAGCACCTTGCCGGTGCGCGGGTCCAGCTCCTCGCGGTAGAGCTCGCGCAGGAACCGCGAGGGCTCGTCGCCGTCCTCGGCGGCGGCCTTGACCGCGGTGACCACCAGGCGCTCCTTCGCCCTGGTCGCGGCGACGTAGAAGAGGCGGCGCTCCTCGCCCAGCAGGGCGGCGGGGGTGAGCGGTTCGGCCAGGCCGTCGCGGCCGATCCGGTCCGCCTCCAGCAGCGAGCCGCGCCGGCGCAGGTCCGGCCACAGGCCCTCCTGCACGCCGGCCACCACGACCAGGCGCCACTCCAGGCCCTTGGCGCGGTGCGCGGTCATCAGCCGCACCGCCTCCGGGCGGGCCGTCCGGACGGTCAGGGTGTCGGCGGCGATGTCCTGGGCGGACAGCTCCTCCAGCAGGTCGAGGGCGCCGCGGTGGCCGGTGACCTGGTCCTCGGCGCGGGCGGCGGTCTCGAAGAGCGCGCACAGGGCGTCCAGGTCGCGGTCGGCGTTGCGGCCCACCGTGCCGCCGCGCAGCGCGGCCCGCTCCAGGCGCTCGCGCCAGCGCGGGCTGCCGTCCCAGAGCTGCCAGAGCGCCTCCTCGGCGGTACCGCCGCCGATCAGCAGGTCGCGGACCTTGCGCAGCAGGGTGCCGAGCTCGCGGGCGCGGCGGGCGGGGGCGCTGTCGAGCATCACCAGGCGCTCGGGGGCGGCGAGTGCCTCCCGGATCAGCTCCTGCGCCGGGCGCACGACCAGCCGGCCGCGCCCCGGCAGCGCGCTCGGGGCGGCCGGCGCTCCGTGCAGGAGGTCGGTCTCCTCGGGCGCGGCCAGGAGGAGCACCTGCGCGTGGGGCTCGGCCCACTCCGCCTCGGCCCTCTCCTCGTCGGGCAGCGGGGCCGCCTCCCCGTCCTCCGGCAGCAGGCCCGCTTCGTCCAGGAGCGCGGCCCACTCCTCCTCGGGCAGCGGGTGCGCGTCTCCGGGCTCCCCGGGCGGGCCCGCCTGAGGGGGGATCGTGACCGTTCCGCCCCGCTGTTCCTCGCGGAGGGCGGCCCGCTCCTCCTCGCGCAGGTCGCGGCCCAGCCGGCGCAGGTCGGCGCCGTCCAGGGCGGCGAGCGGGCCGGTGAGCAGGGTCTCGGCCAGTTCGGCGGTCAGCGGATCGTCACCCGAAGCCGGCCCGCCCGCCTTCTCCCGCGCGGCCCCCTCGGCACAGACCCGCAGCGCCAGCAGCAGCGGGACCACGGCCGGCTCCTCGCGCAGCGGCACGTCGTCCCCGTCGATCTCCAGCGGCACCCCGGCCGCGCTGAGCGCCCGCCGCACCCCCGGGATCGCCCTGGCCCCGGCCCGGACCAGCACCGCCATCTCGCCCCACGGCACCCCTTCCTCCAGGTGCGCGCGGCGCAGCAGGTCGGCCACCGTCTCCAGCTCGGCCCCGGGCGTGGGGAAGGTCAGCACCTCCAGTTGACCGGGCCCGCCCTCCCGGCCCGGCAGCAGCGCCCGGTGCTGGGCCAGCTTCTCGGCGGGCAGCCGGCCCATCGGCAGCCGGCCGGCCAGCTCCCGGGAGGCGGCCAGCAGCACCGGCGCGGACCGGCGGCAGACCCGCAGCACCTTCACCTCGGCCGGTCGTCCGTCCCGGTGCGGGAACTGCTGCGGGAAGTCGAGGATCCCGTTGACGTCCGCACCGCGGAAGGCGTAGATCGACTGGTCCGGGTCCCCCACCGCGACCAGCGTCCGCCCGCCGCCGGCCAACTGCTGCAGCAGCCGCACCTGGGCCGGGTCGGTGTCCTGGTACTCGTCCACGAAGACCGCGTCGTACCGGCTCGCCAGCTCGCCGCCGACCCGCTCGGCCAGCAGCACGGCCCGGTGCACCAGCTCCGCGTAGTCCAGCACCCCGCGCAGGTCCAGCACGTCCAGGTAGTCGGCCAGGAAGCGGGCCGCGGCCGACCAGTCCGGGCGCTGCACGCCGGCCGCGAACCGGGCCAGCTCGGCCTCGCCCAGGCCCAGCTCCCGGCTGCGGGCCAGCACCGCGCGCACCTCGTCGGCGAAGCCGCGGGTGGTCAGGCAGGCGCGCAGGTCCAGCGGCCAGCCCATCCTGCCCGGCGCGCCGCCCGCGGCGTCCTCGGCGTCACCGGCCAGCAGCTCGCGGACCATCACGTCCTGCTCCGGGCCGGAGAGCAGCCGCAGCGGCTCGGCGAACCGCTCGGGCTCCTGGTGGGCCCGCAGCAGCGCGTAGCAGAAGGAGTGGAAGGTGGTGGCCTGCGGCGCGGCCGGCAACCGCACCGCCATCCGGTCGCGCAGCTCCATCGCCGCCTTGCGGCTGAAGGTGAGCACCAGGATCCGCTCCGGGTCGGTGCCGCGCTCCACCCGCCGGGCCACCGCCTCCACCAGCGTGGTGGTCTTCCCGGTCCCGGGGCCGGCGAGCACCAGCAGCGGACCGTCCGCATGCTCGGCCACCGCCTGCTGGTAGGGGTCCAGCACCGGCGGGGCGGGCGTCGCGAGCGGGCTGCGCACCAAGCGGTAGGGGGAGGCCACGGAAGTCCTCGGGTCAGGAATCGGGGACCCTACAGCCTACGAGACCGCGGGAGCATTCCCGTCAGCGGCCGTCCCACCGGGCTCGGCGCAGGTCCAGCTTCAGCTGCTCGCCGCTCTCCCGCAGCGGGGTGCCCTCGGTCCGGTAGGCGGCCAGCGCCCGCAGCTCGTGGCCGGGCAGCAGGCCGCCGTCCGCCCGGACCACCCGCCACCAGGCCACCGCACCGCCGTACAGCGCCATCACCCGGCCCACCTGGCGCGGACCGCCCTGTCCGAGGAACTCGGCGACGTCCCCGTACGTCATCACCCGCCCCGGCGGGATACGGTCGACCACATCGAGCACCAACTCGGCGAACGGGGGCAGGTCTGCGGCGGGGCGAGGGCCCGCGCTGTTGTCCGTCACTCGGGCATTCTTGCCCATCCGGACCAGCCGGCGATCTCCTGCGGGGTATTCGCCGCGCCCGGCCCGGCCCCTGTCCGGCGGCGGGGTGCCCGGCATGCCACCATCTTCCAGGCGGTGAGTGGTGATACGAGGACAAGACCAGATGACCGGGACGGCTGACGTGGACGTGGACCAGGGCTCGAACGAGTCCACCCCCGCACACCCAGCGGCCGGGCCGGGCCGGGAGCCGAAGGTCTCGCTGGAGAAGCCGGCCAAGCCGGCTCCCGCCGCCGAGCCCGGGCCGGCCCCCCAACCGCTCCCGGTGCCCGAGCCGACCGCCCCGGCCGAGCCCGCCCCCGCCCCGGCCGCACCGGCCGGGCCCGCGGCCGAGGACGACCACTCCCTCGCGGTGGACGAGCCGCTGCTCGCCGCCCGGGCCCACCGCCCGTCCGACCTGATCCGCTTCGTCGTCGGCCTGCTCGGCATCGTCGCGCTCTTCGTGATCGCCAACATCGCCACCTCGACCACCAGCGGCATCGAGAAGGACATCCACGCCAACATCCGGCACGTCACCCCGTGGCTCTCCACCCTGGGCAGCCTGCTGTCCGGGGTGGCGGTGCTCGGGGTCCCGGTGGCCTTCGCGGTGGAGCGGCTGATCAAGCGCGACGGCCTGCGGGTGGCCGACGGCGTGCTCGCCTCGGTGCTGGCCTACGGGGTGTCGCTGGCGGTGGACTGGTGGGTCGCCGAGGGCGCCACCGAGAGCATCCGCACCGCCTTCACCCGGCTGCCCGAGGGCACCGGGTCGATCACCGAGCCGGTGCACGGCTACCTGGCGCCGGTGGTCGCCTTCATGACCGCCGTCGGCATGCACAGCCGACCACGGTGGCGGGTCGCGCTCTGGGTGGTGGTGCTGCTCAGCGGGGCCACCGAGCTGATCAGCGGCAACACCACCCCGCTCTCGCTGCTGCTCACCCTGCTGATCGGCTGGTCGGTCGCCTACGGGACGCTCTACACCATCGGCTCGCCCAACATCCGGCCCACCGGCCAGCACCTGATGCTGGGCCTGCGCCGGGTCGGCTTCACGCCGCGCACCGGCTACCGGGCCCCCGACGCGCCCGGCGGCACCCGGCGCTACTTCGTCCAGCAGCAGGACGGCCCGGCGCTGGACGTGCACATCATCGACCGCGAGCAGCAGGCCTCCGGCTTCTTCTACCGGGCCTGGCGGCGGCTTCGGCTGCGCTCGGTGGCGGTGCGGCGCAGCCCGCAGTCGCTGCGCCAGGCGCTGGAGCAGGAGGCGCTGATCGCGTACGCGGCCAGCGCGGCCGGGGCCAACGCACCGCAGCTGGTGGCCACCTCGGAGCTGGGGCCGGACGCCGCGATCCTGGTCTACCAGAAGATCGAGGGCCGGATCCTGGACGAGCTGACGGACGACCAGGTCACCGACGAGGTGATGGCCTCGTTCTGGGAGTCGGTCGGCGCGCTGCACGGGCGCCGGATCGCCCACCGCCGGCTGACCGGCGAGTCGCTGCTGGTGGTGGACGAGAAGCGCGGGGCCCTGGTCAACCTCTCCGGCGGCGACATCGCGGCCGGCGACCTGACGCTGCGGATCGACGTGGCCCAGCTGCTCACCACCTTCGCGCTGCGGGTCGGTCCGGAGCGCGCGGTGGCCGTCGCCAACCGGGTGCTGGGCGCCGACAAGGTGGCCGCCGCGCTGCCGCTGCTGCAGCCGGTCGGGATGAGCCGGCAGACCCGGGCCGACCTGGCCAAGCAGGTCAAGGAGCGCAAGGCCGCGGCCCAGGCGCTGGCGGTGGAGCAGGTGGCGGCCGGCGAGCAGACCCAGGCGCAGGCCGAGGAGGACATCGCGGCCGCCGGCGAGGACCTGCTCTCCCGGATCCGGGCGGAGATCCTGCAGATCGCCCCGGAGGCCCCCGAGGCCCCGGCCAAGCTGGAGCGGCTCAAGCCGAAGACCCTGATCACCTGGATCGCGCTGGCCTTCGCCGCCTACCTGGCGGTGACCACGATCCAGCCGGGCCAGCTGAAGCTCTCGCACATGAACTGGGGCTGGACCGCGGTGGCGGTCACCGCCGCCGGGCTCAGCTACGTGGCCGCCGCGATGAGCCTGACCGGGTTCGTGCCGGAGCGGCTGCCGTTCGGGCGGACGGTGGCGGCCCAGGTGGCCGGCTCCTTCGTCAAGCTGGTCGCGCCGGCCGCGATCGGCGGCATCGCGCTGAACACCCGCTACCTGCAGAAGGCCGGCATCCGGCCGGGACAGGCGGTGGCCAGCGTGGGCGCCTCGCAGCTGGCCGGCCTGGGCGGCCACCTGCTGCTGCTGTTCTGCTTCGGCCTGATCACCGGCAGCCAGAACGGCGGCGAGGTGGGCAACCAGCGGGCGGTGATCATCGGGGTGCTGACCGCGGCGGTGCTCTCGCTGGTGATCGCGGCGGTCGGTCCGCTGCGGCGGTTCGTGGTGAACCGGGTGCGCTCGCTCTTCTTCGGCGTGGTCCCGCGGATGCTCGACCTGATGCAGACCCCGAGCAAGCTGTTCAGCGGCTTCGGCGGCATCGTGCTGCTGACCCTGGCGTTCACCGCCTGCCTGGACGCCTCGCTGCGCGCCTTCGGCGGCTCGATGAGCTTCCCCGCGGTGGCGGTGATCTTCCTGACCGCCAATGCGGCCGGTTCGGCGGTGCCGACGCCGGGCGGGATCGGCGCGGTCGAGGTCGCCATCATCACCGCGCTGGGCCTGGCCGGCCTGCCGGCCGCCACCGCCACCTCGGCGGTCTTCCTCTTCCGGGTGCTGACCTTCTGGCTGCCGGTGCTGCCGGGCTGGATCGCCTACAGCTTCCTGCAACGGCGCGGCAGCCTCTAGCCCCGCCGGACGACGGACGGGCCGGCCCCCACTCAGGAGTGGGGACCGGCCCGTCGGCGTTCGGGAAGGGTCAGTAGACCGGCTTCTCGGGCTCGATCTGGTGGACCCAGCCGATCACGCCGCTGCCCAGGTGGACCGAGTTGGCGAACCCGGCCGCCTTCAGCACGGCCAGCACCTCGGCCGAGCGGACACCGGTCTTGCAGTGCACGACGATCTTCTTGTCCTGGGGCATCCGCTCCAGCGCGCTGCCCATCAGGAACTCGTTCTTCGGGATCAGCACCGCCCCGGGGATGCTGACGATCTCGTACTCGTTCTGCTCGCGGACGTCGATCAGCAGGATGTCCTCGTTGTTGTCCTGCATCTCCTTGAGCTGCTTGGGCGTGATGGTCGAGCCGAGGGCCGCCTCCTGGGCCTCCTCGGAGACCACGCCGCAGAACGACTCGTAGTCGATCAGCTCGGTGACCGTCGGGTTCTCGCCGCAGAGCGCGCAGTCGGGGTCCTTGCGGACCTTGACCTGACGGTAGTTCATCTCCAGGGCGTCGTAGATCATCAGCCGGCCGACCAGCGGCTCGCCGACACCGGCCAGCAGCTTGATCGCCTCGGTGACCTGGATCGAGCCGATCGAGGCGCACAGCACCCCGAGCACGCCGCCCTCGGCGCAGGACGGGACCATGCCCGGCGGCGGGGCCTCCGGGTAGAGGCAGCGGTAGCACGGGCCGTGCTCGGCCCAGAAGACGCTCGCCTGGCCGTCGAAGCGGTAGATCGAGCCCCACACGTACGGCTTGCCGAGCAGCACCGCCGCGTCGTTCACCAGGTAGCGGGTGGCGAAGTTGTCGGTGCCGTCGACGATCAGGTCGTAGCCGGAGAAGATCTCCATCACGTTGTCGTTGTCGAGCCGCTCGTCGTGCAGGATCACGTTGACGTACGGGTTGATCTCCTTGACCGAGTCGCGCGCGGACTCGCCCTTGGAGCGGCCGATGTCGGACTGGCCGTGGATGATCTGGCGCTGCAGGTTGGACTCGTCGACGGTGTCGAACTCGACGATGCCCAGGGTGCCGACGCCGGCCGCGGCCAGGTACATCAGGGCCGGGGAACCGAGCCCGCCGGCGCCCACACAGAGCACCTTGGCGTTCTTCAGCCGCTTCTGCCCGGCCATCCCGACGTCCGGGATGATCAGGTGGCGGGAGTACCGGCGGACCTCGTCTACGGTGAGCTCGTCGGCCGGCTCGACCAGGGGTGGCAGCGACACGGGGACTCCGATGGTCGTCAAACGGTGGTGACTACGCCAACAGTGTCATGCCGGGCCGTTATTCCGAGACGGCACGTCCGAGGGGCGAGACGGCCTCCGCCGGATGGTGGGACCGGACCGCGGGCCGGAACGGCCGGTCCCACCCGGCTCAGACCCGGCAGGCGGTCTCCAGCCAGACGTCCCCCAGCGACTCCTCCAGCGGGGTGTGCGCCCGCCAGCCCAGCCGCTCCCGCGCGGTGCGCACGTCCGCCTGCCGCCACGGCACCGGCTCCACCGGGGGCAGCGCGGGCGCGGCGGGCGGGGCGGATGTGAGGTTCGTCATGGCCCGGGTGGCCGGGTCGGCCGCGGCCTGGGCCGGCACCAGGGCCGGCGGGCGCAGCTCCTCGGTCAGCGGGCCGTCGAAGCCGGAGACCCGCACCAGCAGGTCGGCCGCCTCCCGGGCCCGCACCGCGTGGCCGGTGCCGATGTTGATCACGCCGGTGGCCGCCGAGACCGCGGCCGCGCGCACCGCCCGGGCCACGTCCCGCACGTCCACGAAGTCCCGGAAGGCGGACAGGTCGGGCATCCGCACCAGCGGCTCCTGCTGCTCCAGCGCCCGCCGCAGCCCCTCGGCCAGCCGGCCGAAGAGCGAGGCGGCCGGGGCCCCGGGGCCGACCACGTCGAAGACCCGCAGCACCGCCGCGTCCAGCCCGGAGGCCAGCACCAGTTCGGCGCCGGCCAGCTTGGACACCCCGTACGGGCCGACCGGCCGCGGCTCGGTGGTCTCCGCTACCGGCACCCCGAACGGGACCGGGCCGTACTCGGCGGCCGACCCCAGGTGCACCAGCCGGGCGGGCTCGCGACTGCGCCGGATCGCCTCGCAGACGGTCGCCACCGCGAGCGCGTTGGCCCGCACCAGGGTGCGCGGGGTGCCGTAGGTGGCCCCGGCGCAGTTGATCACCACCTGCGGCGCCACCGCGTCCAGGAACCGGGCCAGCGCGCCCGGACTCCCGGCGGCCAGGTCGAACCGGATGTCGGCGGCGTCCCGCCGGCCCAGCACGGTGACCTGCAGGTCGCGGTCCTGCAGCAACCGGTCGGCGACCCGGCGGCCGATGTACCCGCCGGCCCCCAGCAACAGCACCCTCATCGGGCGTCCTTCCACGAGAAACTGACTGAAGAGAACGAACTGGCCGCCCGTCGGGAGCGGCTCAGCGGTGCGCGCCCGGCTCGCCGACGACCCGCCAGCCGTACGGCAGCAGCACCGCCGCCAGCGACCCCGCGGCCAGCGCGGTGAGCGCGCCCGGACCGGTCGCCCAGGCCGGCAGCGCGCCCAGCGCCCGCAGGCCCGCCAGCAGTGCGCCGAGCCCGGTCGCGCCGAGCAGCGCGGCCGCACCCGCCGGCCCGCCGCCGCACCGGCGCAGCACCGCCGCGCCGACCAGCAGCAGCCCCACCGCCGCCTGCCCGGCCCACTGGGCCGGACCGGCCCGCTGCACCACCTCGTGCAGCAGGCCGCCCGCCACCGGCCCGGGGCGCGGCGCCAGCGCGGTGAGCACCGCCAGCGCCGCGAAGCTGGTCACCGCCAGCGCGGCCAGCTGCAGCCCGACCGCCACCGGCAGCACCGGGCGCATCCGGGCCCGGAACTCCGCGGCGGTGGCGGCCGAGCGCAGCTGCACCTGCCCCGCGTGCCGCACCCAGCGCGCCGACCAGTCGGCCGGCCCCGCGGCGGCCCAGGCCGCCACCGCCAGCGCGGCCGGCACCCGCGCCGCGCCGGGCCCGCCGGCCGGGCCGAGCACCGTGACCAGGGGCAGCAGCACCACGCCGAGCACCCCGACCAGCCGGCCCACCCGGTCCCGCCGGCGCACCGGCACCGGCGGGACCGGCCCGCCGACCGGCGCCCGGACCGCGGGCTCGGCGGGCCGGCGCGGCACCCGGGCGAACAGCTCCTCGGCCAGCGCGAAGACGTCCGCGTGCCGGTAGCGCCCGGCGGTGGCGGCGGCCACCCCCGCCTCCTCCAGTGCGGCGGCGATCTCCAGCGGGTGGGTGGCCCGCTCGCACAGCTCCCGGTGCGCCGCCATCAGCTCCCGCACCGGGTCCGCCACCGGCTGCGGCGGCCCGGGCGGGGCCGGGCGCTCCAGCCGCATCAGGGCACCCGCGCCATCGCCCCGGCGCCCCGGGCCGCCGTCCCCGCTATGGCGGGGCCCTGCTCCTCCTCGCCCGCCACCCAGTACTCGGCGGGCCGGGCGAACGGGCGCGGCACCGCCCCCGGGCGCCGCTCGACGGCCGGGAAGGCCGGCCACTGCGAGACCAGCTCCAGGTACACCTCCCGGAACGCGGCCGTCACCGGCTCCACCGCGAACCGCTCCTGGGCCCGCAGCCGCCCGGCCAGGCCCAGCCGGGCCCGCCGCTCCTCGTCCCCCAGCAGGGCCAGGCAGGCCACCGCCAGCGCGGCCGGGTCGCACGGCGGCACCAGCAGGCCGGTCGGCCCGACCACCTCGCGGGCCACCCCCACGTCGGTGGCCACCAGCGCGCGGCCGCTGAGCATCGCGTCGGCCAGCGGACGCGGACGGGGCAGCGAGCGGGCCGAGAAGACCGCGACGGTGCCGCCGCCCCAGACCTCGGCCGCCGAGCACGGCCGCTCGGGGAACTCCACCTGCCCGGCCACCCCGAGCCGGTCGGCCACCGCCAGGCAGTGCGCGCGGTACCCCGGCAGGCCCTCCGGCCCGTGCATCACCAACCGGGCCGCGGGGAGCTCGGCCCGGATCCGGGCGAAGGCGTGCAGCACCAGCTCGGGATCGGCGGCCGGCTCCAGCCGGCCGGCCCAGACCAGGGTCGGCTGCTCCGGCTCGGGCCCGGCGGGCGGGCGGGCCACCGCCGGCAGGCCCTGGTAGACCACCCGGATCCGCTCCGGTCTCGCCCCGCAGCGCAGCTGCCACTCGCGGTCGTAGCCGCTGCCGGGGGTGAGCAGCGCGGCCTGCCGGTAGGTCTCGGCGGTGAGCAGCCGGAAGAAGCTCAGCAGCAGGGCCCGGACCGGCCACCGGTAGGGGGCCTGCCGGTAGCCCAGGTACTGCTCGCGCAGGTGCAGCCCGTGCTCGGTGAGCACGAAGGGCACCCCGTACCGCTCCTTGGCCACCAGCGCGGGCAGCGCGGCCGGGCCGCCGCCGACCACGTGGCACAGGTCCGCGCCGCCCAGGCCGCCCGCGCCCTCCCCGTACCAGTCGGCGGCCAGCGGGCGCAGGCACTGCTCCAGCAGGTCGCCGGCCACCAGCACGTCGCGCACCAGCGGCTGGCCGGCGGCGGTGTCGGCGCCGGGCGAGCGCCAGGTGCGCTCCAGCACCGCGTGGGCGTGGCCGGAGGCGAGGAAGGCGGGCAGCGCGCCGTCCTCCCGGGCCAGCTCGGCCAGCCGGTGCAGCCCGGGCGCGAACCCCTCCCGCGCGTTCGGCAGCACCAGGGCGCGGACCAGCTGCTCGTAGGCCCGGGCGTAGTGCCGGCGGCGGACCGCACCGGGCCGCCGGCCGGCCGGCCGCGGACCGCGCAGCGCCAGGGTGCGCAGTCCCGGGCGGTCCGGCCCGTCCGGGCCGGCCTCGCCGGCCAGCAGCAGGTAGCGCTCGAACTCGTGCTCCGGCAGGCCCTCGACCAGCCGCCCGCACCAGTCGGCCGACGGGCCGGCGGGACGCTGCGGAACGGAGTGGACACCCTCGGTGAGCAGGGCGATGCGCACGACGACCTCCAGGAGGCAGAGCGAAATAGGGACGACCGGACCGCCGGGACCTGCAACTGCGCACTCGGCGGGCCCGCGGCCCGCCCTACCTCACCGGGCGCCCCCACGCCCGAGCACCGACGGGCCCCGCCCGCCCACTGCGCATCTCACACACCCTCGGGCGCCCCCGCGCCCCCCACATCTGTTCGGTCCGACACCACGAAGGTAGAACGGAACCGGCCGCCGGACCGGCAGGCCCACTCGGCGGCCACCTGAACGAGTGAACGCCCGTAACCTGCCGCTCCGTCATCCGTTCCGCGGGCGGCCGTCCTGACGGCGGCTCAGGCCCGCCGCGCCTCCCCGGCGGCGCCCCCGACCTCGTCGAGGAACTCCCGCACCGCCCGGCCGACCTGCGCCGGGTGCTCCATCATCGCCACGTGCCCGGTCGCCGGGATCACCAGCAGCCGGGCGTCCTTGAACGCCGCGCAGGCCCGGGCCGCCGAGCGGTAGGAGACCAGCTTGTCCCGCAGCCCGTAGACCAGCAGCACCGGCACCTCGACCCGCTCCGCCTGGCGCCACAGCGCCTGGTCGCCGCGCTCGGTGTAGGCGGAGACGATCCCGCGCGCCGAGCCGACCAGCACCTGCATCGCGTACGGCAGCCCCATCCGGCGCTTGTACTCGGCCACCGCCCGGTCCCGCTTGTCCGCCGGGATCTCCCGGGCGTTGCCGTAGACCAGGTCGAGCAGCCCGTCGGTGGCCTGCTCCACGCTCCGGCCGCCGGACGGGATCCGGGAGAGCAGCCGGGGCACCCCGGGGATGGCCAGCATCCCGGTCGGCAGCGCCGAGCGCTGCGGCGGCAGCTCGGGCAGCGCCGGGGAGATCAGCGTCAGGCTCCGCACCAGGTCGGGCCGCAGCGCCGCCAGCCGTACCGAGACGGCGCCGCCCAGCGAGTTGCCGATCAGGTGGACCGGCCCGCGCCCGGTCGCCTCCAGGTAGCCGATCACCGCCCGCACGTGGCCGCTGACCGAGAGGTTGCCGTCCAGCGGCGGCGCCGACCAGCCGAAGCCCGGCAGGTCCAGCGCCTCCCCGCGGACCACCCCGTCCAGGTCGGCCATCAGCTCGGTCCAGTTCTCGGCGGAGCCGCCCAGGCCGTGCACGAAGAGCACCTCCGGCAGCCCGGCGGAGGCGTCCGCGGTCGGCCCGGTGACCGAGAGCAGCGCGCCCGGCACCTCCACCGAGCGGGTCCGCCACAGGCCCGGCGGGCGACCGTCCGCACCCCCACGACCGCCCTCGTCCGGCTCCGCCCCGGCCCGCTCCCGCTGCTCAGTGCTCATGGGAGAAGATGGTAGTGAGACTCTGGCGCCGGGCGGGGGCCCGCGCCGTATTGTGGGCATCCGACAAGCCGGGAGCTGTGCTTTTTCCCGTTCGGGCAGGCGCGCCGCCGGTTACTCGAAAGTAGAATCAGCGGCCTGCCGCCAACCGTGCAGTGCCCGACGATGAATTGTGAGGAGCGCCGTGACGGCCATCCAGGAGGCCCAGGACCGCCCGCGCGGCGCACGGCTGCCGCGTAGCGCCCGCCGTGAGCAGTTGCTCGGAGCCGCGCAGGAGGTGTTCGTCGCGCAGGGCTACCACTCCGCCGCGATGGACGACATCGCCGAGCGCGCGGGCGTCAGCAAGCCGGTGCTCTACCAGCACTTCCCCGGGAAGCTGGAGCTCTACCTGGCGCTGCTGGACAAGCACTGCGACGCCCTGGTCGAGTCGACCCGGGCCGCGCTGGACGCCACCACGGACAACAAGCAGCGCGTGGCCGCCACCATGCAGGCCTACTTCGACTACGTGGCCAGCGAGTCCGGCTCGTTCCGGCTGGTCTTCGAGTCCGACCTGACCAACGAGCCCGCGGTGCGCGAGCGGGTGGACCGGGCCTCCGACCTGAGCGCGACCCTGGTCAGCCAGGTGATCGCGGAGGACACCGACCTGCCCGAGGCGGAGGCCAAGCTGCTGGCCGCCGGCGTCTGCGGGCTGGCCCAGATCACCGCCCGCTACTGGCTCTCCCAGGGCCGCGAGATCCCGCGCGACGAGGCGGTCCGGCTGGTCGCCAGCCTGGCCTGGCGCGGCCTGAAGGGCTTCCCGATGCACCCGGCCGACCTGCCCGGGGCCGCGGCCGACAGCTGATCCGCCGCGTCGCCACCCGGTTGCTCTAAGGTGAAGCCGTACGGCGCGGCCACCGCACCACCTGGGCGGCAGCCGCGCGTGGAGGCTGCAACCGGAGGGACCACAGCCGTGGAGGTCAAGATCGGCGTGCAGAACGCGCCGCGAGAGATCGTCATCGAGAGCCCGCAGACGGCGGACGAGGTCGAGAACGCGGTGGCGA
Source organism: Kitasatospora sp. NPDC058965 (assembly GCF_042741245.1). Lineage (NCBI taxonomy): Bacteria > Bacillati > Actinomycetota > Actinomycetes > Kitasatosporales > Streptomycetaceae > Kitasatospora > Kitasatospora sp. NPDC058965. Next base: position 4,372 of record NZ_JBHYKG010000082.1, on the reverse strand, counting down.
AGGCGCTGGACGGCACTGCCAAGCTGTTCACGCTGACGGACGAGCACGGCCGTCGCATCATCGTCCCGTCCGACCGGCTGGCCTACGTCGAGATCGGCGAGCAGGCCGCGCGCAAGGTGGGCTTCGGCACCGTCTGAGCCGCCGCGACCTGCCGGAGTGGGGGGCCGGGGCGGG
>NZ_JBHYKG010000082.1:0-4188 GCF_042741245.1 Kitasatospora sp. NPDC058965 | reverse complement strand
ACCGACGCCCCCGCCGCGCCCGCCGGGCGCCCCGCCCCTGACGGGGCGGCCACTCCGCTTTTTCCGCCGCTGCGGTTCCGCACCGGCCGGCTCGGGTAGGGGTTCGGCCACCGCGGTCCCCCCGCCGCGGTCCGCACCAGTCCCGGGGAGGCCGACCGTGCCCCTGCCGCTCGAAGCCGTGCTGTTCGCCGCGATCGGCCTGCTGGCCGGTCTGGTCGCGCTGAAGGTGCTCCCCGAGTACTACCCGATGGCCCGCGGGCTGACCGTCGGCACCGGGCTGTGCGCCGGACTGCTCAGCGGGCTGGTGATCCGGTTCACCCTGGCCGACGGCGACCCGGTGGTGGTCCTGCTGCTCACCGCGGTCAGCACCGGGCTGCTCACCTCGGTGCTCGCCCGGCCCGACCTGGCCGCCCGGCACGGCAGCCACCGGCGCCGCCGCGGCTGATCCGTCCCGGCGGGCCCGTGCCGCGAGGAGGGGCCCGGCTGCTAGGACGCCAGGCCCAGCGCGCTCATCCGCTTGGTGTGCGCCTCGGTGATCCGGTTGAACATCTTGCCCACCTCGACCAGGTCGAAGCCGGCCACCTGGGCACCGCCGACCAGCAGGTTGGAGAGCGCGTCGCGCTCGGCCACCACCCGCTGCGCCTGCCCGAGCGCCTCGCCCATCAGCCGCCGGCCCCACAGCGCCAGCCGCCCGCCGACCCGCGGGTTCTCCGCGATCGCCTGGCGCACCTTGTCCACCGCGAACTGGGCGTGCCCGGTGTCGCTCATCACCCGCAGCACCAGGTCGCGGGTGTCGTCGTCCAGCCGGACCGCCACCTCGCGGTAGAAGTCGGTGGCGATGGAGTCGCCGACGTAGGCCTTGACCAGGCCCTCCAGCCAGTCCGAGGGGGCGGTCACCCGGTGGAAGGACTCCAGCGGCTCGACGAACGGGGTCATCGACTCGGTCGGGTCGGCACCGATCTCGGCCAGCCGGTCGTGCAGCAGCTGGTAGTGCTGGAACTCGGCGGCCGCCATCCGGGCCAGCGCCGCCTTGTCGGCCAGTCCGGGGGCCAGCTTCGCGTCGTCCGCCAGCCGCTCGAAGGCGCTCAGCTCGCCGTAGGCCAGCGCACCCAGCAGGTCGAGCACCGCGGCCCGGTAGTGCGGGTCGGCCGCGCAGGTGGTCCAGTCGCCGATCGAGCCTTGAGTCTCCATGGACCGTCACTCTAGACGGCCGCGACCGCTGCTCCGGCGGCGTGCGGGCCCGTGTCAGGCGCATCACGTGTTCGAGTGGTCGGCGACCGGTACAGTAGTACAGGGACCTCATACACCCGCACGGCTCTACCGACCGCGCGGGTTCGCTACGTCCGGCTCGTTCCGGTGCGCGGCGCAGCAGGACCCACGTACGCGGATGCCCGGTCGGAGACCCGATCGGCTCCGACCTTGGCTTGGACCTCAAGCCAGGCACCGCATCAGTGGCCGAGCGAGGGCCGCCGCGGACCGCGCCGCAGGGCGCCGGTCCCGCGCCGGACCCCTCACAGGGAAACCTCCCCCATGCCGCGGGACGCCGCCGCCCCACCGGGCCGGCCCCCGCGCGCGGACAGGGACCGGCGCGGTCGTGCAAGACCTCGTGACTGCCGGGTCCACGGACCCGGACCGGTCGCGCGGCTGCCCGCCGTCCACTCGCTCTCGGCCCGCCCACACGGAAGAGGCAGCACCCTGTCCACCACGACTGAACCCACGAAGACCACGTTCCGCGAGCTCGGCATCCTTCCGGAGACCGCCGAGGCCCTGGAGTCGGTCGGCATCATCCACCCGTTCCCGATCCAGGAGATGACCCTCCCGGTCGCGCTGACCGGGCACGACGTCATCGGCCAGGCGAAGACCGGCACCGGCAAGACCCTCGGCTTCGGCCTCCCGCTGATCGAGCGGGTCGTCGTGCGGGCCGACGTGGACGCCGGCCGGGCCACCGCCGAGCAGCTCTCCGAGAGCCCCCAGGCGCTCATCGTGGTGCCGACCCGCGAGCTGTGCACCCAGGTCACCAACGACCTGCAGACCGCCGGCAAGGTCCGCAACGTGCGGGTCCTGGCCGTCTACGGCGGCCGGGCCTACGAGCCGCAGGTGGAGGCGCTCAGGCAGGGCGTCGACATCGTGGTCGGCACCCCGGGCCGCCTGCTCGACCTGGCCGGCCAGAAGAAGCTGGACCTGTCCAAGGTCCGCGCGCTGGTGCTGGACGAGGCCGACGAGATGCTCGACCTCGGCTTCCTGCCGGACGTCGAGAAGATCCTCACCATGCTGCCGGCCAAGCGGCAGACCCTGCTCTTCTCGGCCACCATGCCGGGACAGGTGATCAGCCTGGCCCGCCGGTACATGAGCCAGCCCACCCACATCCGGGCCGCGGCGCCGGACGACAGCGGGCACACCGTGGCCTCCGTCGAGCAGCACATCTTCCGCGCCCACTCGCTGGACAAGGTCGAGATGGTGGCCCGGATCCTGCAGGCCGAGGGCCGCGGGCTGGCCATGATCTTCTGCCGCACCAAGCGGACCGCCGCCGACGTGGCCGACCAGCTGACCCAGCGCGGCTTCGCGGCCGGCGCGGTCCACGGCGACCTCGGCCAGGGCGCCCGCGAGCAGGCGCTGCGCGCCTTCCGCAACGGCAAGGTCGACGTGCTGGTCTGCACCGACGTGGCCGCCCGCGGCATCGACGTCGAGGGCGTCACGCACGTCATCAACTACCAGTGCCCCGAGGACGAGAAGACCTACCTGCACCGGATCGGCCGGACCGGCCGGGCCGGCGCCTCGGGCACCGCGGTCACGCTGGTGGACTGGGACGACATCCCGCGCTGGCAGCTGATCAACAAGGCGCTGGAGCTCTCGTTCAACGACCCGGAGGAGACCTACTCGACCTCTCCGCACCTGTACGAGCTGCTGAAGATCGCGCCGGGCACCAAGGGCGTGCTGCCGCGCTCCGAGCGGACCCGGGCCGGACTGGCCGCCGAGGAGCTCGAGGACCTGGGCGAGACCGGTGGGCGCGGTGGCCGGTCGGGTCGCGGCGAGCGGGCCGGTGAGCGCGGCGGCGAGCGCGGTGACCGGGGCGAGCGCGGCCGTGGCGGCCGCGGGCGCCGCGGTGGCGAGCGTCCGGCCGGTGCCGCCCCCGTCGCGGCCGGCGACCGCCCGGCCGAGCAGGTCGGCGAGGAGCGCCCGGCGCGCACCCGCAACCGGCGGCGCACCCGCGGCGGCTCGTCCGTCAGCGGTGCGGAGGCGGTGGCCGCCGCGGCGACCCCCGCGCTGCCCGCGGACGCGGCGGTGCCGGTGACCGGTGCGGACGGCGAGGCTCCGGCCCCGCGCCGCCGCCGTCGGCGCTCGCGCGGCAACGCCGCCGCGGGCGAGGCGCCGGTGGTGGCCGCTGCGGCGACGGGCGGCGGCGCGGAGCCGGCTGCGGTGAGCGTGCCGAGCCAGGCCGGTGCCCCGGCCGCCGAGAGCGCGCCTGCTCCGGCCGAGCCGGTGGCCGAGGCTGCTCCGGTGGCGGAGAAGCCCGCCCGGTCCCGGACCCGGACCCGGAAGGCGGCGGTCCCCGCGGCCACCGCGGTGGAGCCGGTCGAGGCTGCTGCGGTGGAGACCACTGCGGTCGATGTCGCTACGGTCGAGGCCACTGCGGTCGAGACCGCGCCGGCCCCGCGCAAGCGGACCCGCAAGGCGGCTGCGGCCGTCGAGCCGGTGGCGAGCCAGGCGCAGGCCGTGGTCGAGGCTGCCGAGGCGATCGCCGAGGAGGCGGCCGCCCCGCGCCGACGCACCGTCAAGAAGGCCGTGGCGGAGGTGACCGCCGAGGTCGTCGAGGCTCCGGTCAAGAAGGCGACCACCCGGAAGACCGCGGCCAAGAAGACCGAGGCCGTTGACGCAGAGGCCCCGGCCGCCGTCGAGGAGGCCCCGGCCGCCAAGAAGGCCACTCGGACCCGGAAGGCGGCCGCCGCGACGGCGGCTGCCGAGACCGTCGAGGCCCCGGCCAAGAAGACGGCCACCCGGAAGACCGCGGCCAAGAAGACCGAGGCCGTTGACGCAGAGGCCCCGGCCGCCGTCGAGGAGGCCCCGGCCGCCAAGAAGGCGCCGGCCAAGCGCACCACCAAGAAGGCGGCCGCCACCGCGGCGACCGCCGAGACCCGCGACGCCCCGGCGACGAAGGCGAACAACCGGAACACCGCGGCCAAGAAGACC
>NZ_JBHYKG010000081.1:0-28690 GCF_042741245.1 Kitasatospora sp. NPDC058965 | reverse complement strand
GGCCTGGTCGGGGCGCGCCCCGACCACGGCCGACCACGAAGCTCCCGGTGCCCGGACCGCCTCCGGCCCACCGGGAGCTTCGCCGTGCGGTCCGGGCCGGCGGCGGGTGCCGCACTCGTCGCGCCCACGGACACGGAACGTCAGCTTGCCGCCCGCGCACGCCTATTGAGTAAAATATTGGTCAAATATTCAGCATTCTTCGGGCGCCGATCAATGATCCGTGCACTGACCTGCCGTCAGTTCCACGGCTGCCCGCGACACTTCGTCCGACCTGCGCAGATTTCGTGCCGTCACCTGGCGACTACGGGACGTTGCGCCCGCACCGGCAGGCCGCTACCGTGCCGCCGCCGGGCGTTGAGCCTGGTCAGGGGCTTGACGGGAGGTCAAGCCCCTGCAGCACCAAACGCATGGGGGATCTGTCGTGCACGCACGGCTGCAATGGTTCAACGGTGCCCGGGGGCGGGTGAGAGCACGACGGGGAACGGTCATGACGGCCGCCCTGATCGCCCTCTCCCTCGTGGCCCCCACGGCCGACGCCCAGACGATCGTGGGCGGGTACCACTACAAGGGCAAGCTCTGGGCGGCGGATCCGCTGCCCGCCCAGCCGAAGGTCGCCGGCCACAACGCGACCGGCTCCCGGACGACACCAGTTCCGGAGCCCAAGGGCACCCGCGCCATGACGGCGCACACCGCGACCGCGCCGACCTGGCCGACGGCCGCCAGCGGCATCGTCAACGTCGGTGACAAGCAGTCCGGTCGGGTCGGGCTGACGTCCGCCCCGGCCGGCACTCCGGCCGCCGCCGCGCCGTTCGCGGCGGCCACCACCCCGTCCTCGGTCCGGGTCCGCACCGCCGACCACGCGCAGGCGCAGGCCGCGAACGTGGACGGCCTGCTGGTCGGGCTGGACCGGGCCGACGACTCGGGTGCGCCCGGCACCGTCTCGGTCTCGCTCGACTACGGCTCCATAGCCCAGGCGTACGGCGGCGGTTGGGCCTCGCGCCTGCACCTGGTGCAGCTGCCCGCCTGTGCGCTGACCACGCCCGACCTGCCGCAGTGCCGTACCCAGCAGCCGCTGGCCACCACCAACGACCCGGTGACCCACCAGCTCCGGGCGAGCGTGGCCCTGCCGGCCACCGTGCCCGCCGCACCGAGCACGCCGGCCCCGAACGCGCCGCACGCGACGGCCATGGCCATGGCCTCGCCGATGCTGGCCGCCGGCGCCGCCACCGGCACCGCCGTGGCCGCGGTCTCCGGCACCTCCGGCTCGCAGGGCAACTACACCGCGACCTCGCTCTCCGCCTCCGGCACCTGGTCGCAGTCCGGCTCGGGCTCCTTCACCTACGCCTACCCGCTCGCCGTGCCGCCGGGCCTGGGCGGCTCCGTCCCCTCGGTCTCCCTCTCCTACGACTCGCAGGCGGTGGACGGGGAGACCTCGGCCCGCAACTCGCAGTCCTCCTGGATCGGCGACGGGTGGAACTACTCCCCGGGCTACCTGGAGCGCAGCTACAAGTCCTGCACCAACGACGGGATCGCGGGCTCGGCCGACGAGTGCTGGGCGGGCGCCAACGCCACCCTCTCGCTCGGCGCGCACTCCGGCGTCCTGGTCCGCGACAGCGCCGGCCTGTACCACCTGCAGGGCGACGACAGCACCCGGATCGAGCTGCTCACGGGCGCGTCGAACGGGCTGTGGAACGGTGAGTACTTCAAGGTCACCACGACCGACGGCACCGCCTACTACCTGGGCCTGAACCACTCCCCGGGCAGCACCTCCGACCCCGCCACCAACTCCGCGTGGGGCGAGCCGGTCTACACCCCGAAGCCGGGCGACCCCTGCTACGACAGCGCCAAGGGCAACAACTCCTTCTGCGCGAACATGGGTTACCGCTTCAACCTGGACTTCGTGGTCGACCCGCACGGCAACGTGCAGCGCTACGACTGGGCCGCCGAGTCCAACTGGTACAACCAGGGCTACGGCCAGGTGGTCCAGTCCGGCGGCGGTGGCACCATGGCCCAGTACACCCGCGGCGGTTACCCGACCCAGATCTCCTACGGCTACAAGCTGGCCGACGAGCAGGCCGGCCGCGACCCGGGCGCCAAGGTGGTCTTCACCACCGCCCAGCGCTGCACCGTCTCGGACACCACCTGCCAGTACGCGAACCTGAACGCGACCACGGCGCCGAACTGGCCGGACACCCCCTACACGCTGAACTGCACCAGCGGCATGGCGACCTCGGGCACCGGCAGCAACGTCTGCCAGACCCCGTCGCCGACCTTCTGGTCCACCTACCGGCTCAAGTCGATCAAGACCTCGGTCAAGGTCGGCTCCGCCTGGCAGGACGTGGACTCGTGGGCGCTGACCCACCTGTTCTCGGACGCGGGCGGCACGATGGACCCGGTCACCGGCAAGACGGTCGACCCGAAGGACGCCGGTGCGCTCCAGTCCGTCATGTGGCTCTCGCAGATCCAGCACACCGGCCTGGACACCTCGGCCGGCGCGAGCGGCACGGCCCAGCTGGACCCGGTGACCTTCACCGGCGTCGAGATGGACAACCGGGTCGACGGGCTCACGCCCGCCGCCCCGCCGCTCTACCACCCGCGGATTTCCAGCATCCAGACCGAGACCGGCGAGTCCCTCGCCGTCACCTACCGGGCGCCCGAGTGCTCGCGGGTCAACAACACCATGCCGGCGTCCCCGGACTCCGACACGATGGCCTGCTACAACGTCAACTGGACCACCCCCGGCGGGGTCACCCCGATCAGCGACTGGTTCAACAAGACGCTGGTCGCGCAGGTCTCCGACAACGACGCGACCAAGGCCGGCTCGCCCGCGCGGGTCACCACGTACAGCTACGGCGGTGGCGCGGCCTGGCACCGGGACGACAGTGACCTGACGGACGACCAGTACCGCACCTGGAACGACTTCCGCGGCTACCGCACCGTCACCACCCAGACCGGCGCCGCCCCGGACCCGATCACCCAGCACACCACGTCCTACTTCCAGGGCATGGACGGCGACTACAAGGCCGACGGCACCCAGCGGTCCGTCAGCCTGGCCAACAGCCTGGGCGAGGCGACCACCGACAGCAACTGGCTGTCCGGCGTCGCCCAGGAGACGGACACCTACAACCAGGCCGGCGGCAGCATCGTCGCCAAGACGCTGACCACGCCGGCCACCACCACGGTGACCGCCGACGTGTCCCGGACCGCCTGGACCTCCAAGACCCCGGCCCCGGCGACCCTCTCCACGCTGCCCGACCTGACGGCCCGCCGTTCGGTCTCGGCCGCGAACCGGTCGCTCTCGCTGCTGGCCAACGGCAGCTGGCGCACCACCCGGACCAGCACCACCTACGACAGCCTCGGCCGCACCACCCAGGTGGACGACCAGGGCGACGTCACGGTGCCCGGCCAGGAGCGGTGCACCACCACCAGCTACGCCAACCCGCCGGCCGGCAACCCCATGATGGTGGCCTACCCGACCGAGACCCTCACGGTCTCCGGGCCGTGCGGCACCGCCCCGGGCAGCGGCACCACCCTGGTCGACCAGCGCGTCTTCTACGACGGGGACGGCAGCATCACCAACCCGGGCACCCTCGGGCAGCTCGGCGCCAACGGCACCAGCCTGGGCATGACGACCGCCACCCAGCAGCTGACCTCCTACAACGCCGGTCAGCCGGTCTACCAGACCGTCAGCGCCGTGACCTACGACGCCTACGGCCGCCCGACCCGGACGCTGGACCCGGCCGGCTCGGCCAGCAGCACCACGTACACCCCGGCCGGCGGCACCCTGCCGACGACCGTCACCGCCACCAACCCGCTGGGCTGGACCCAGACCAGCACGATCGCCCCGGCCCGCGGCGCGGTGACCGAGACGGTCGACCAGAACGGCAAGGTCACCGACACCACCTTCGACGCGCTCGGCCGCCGGACCCAGGTCTGGCTGCCCGGCCGCAGCAAGGCGACCCAGAACGCGGACAAGACGTTCGCCTACGCGGTGCACGGCGCCGGGTCCAACCCGGACCCGTCCTCGGTCACCACCCACGTGCTGCGCGAGGACAACTCGTACAGCTCGGTGGTCGACATCTACGACGGCTTCCTGTCGAAGCGCCAGTCGCAGACCACCACCGCCGACAACTCGGCGGGCCGGCTGATCTCCTCGACCCACTTCGACAGCCACGGCTGGCCGGTGTCGTCGAGCGCGCCCTACGCGGACACCACCACGGCGCCGGGCTCGACGCTGTTCGTCGAGGTGGAGAACACCCTCCCGCAGGAGACGGTCACCACCTTCGACGGACTGGGCCGGGCCGTCGTCAACACCCAGTACAGCAAGGCCGCACCGCTCTGGCACAGCAGCACGGCGTACCCGGGTGCGGACGAGACCGACAGCACGCCCCCCGCGGGCGGCGTCCCCGTCTCCACCTTCACCAACGCGCTCGGTCAGAAGACCTCGGTGACCACCCACGGCGGGACCGGCATCGGGGACGTGACGACCAGTTACACCTATGCGCCCGGCGGCCAGATCGCCACGGTCAAGGACACCAACGGCAACACCTGGAGCTACAGCTACGACCTGCTGGGCCGGCGGGTCGCCTCGGTCGACCCCGACCGCGGCAACTCCAGCAGCAGCTTCGACCAGCTGGGCCGGCTGGCGAGCACCACGGACGCCCGCGGCCAGGTGCTCTCGTACAGCTACGACGTACTGGGCCGCCGGACCGGCGAGTACGCCGGCAGCAGCACCACCGACCCGACCAAGCAGCTGGCCGGCTGGACCTTCGACACCCTGCAGAAGGGCTACGCCACCGCCAACACCCGCTACGTCGGCGGCTCGGGCACCGGCGGCAGCGCCTACGTCCAGGCCGTGACCGGCTACAACGCGGCCTACCAGGCGACGGGTGCGTCGATCACGATCCCGGCGGCCGAGGGCAAGCTGGCCGGCACCTACAGCCTCGGCAGCGCCTACACCCCCAACACCGGCCTGCTCTCCGACACCCTCTTCAACGGTGACGGCGGGCTGCCCGCCGAAGACATGGGCTACGGGTACAACCTGCAGGGCGGCCTGGTCTCCAGCGGTTCGGACTTCGCGCCGTACCTGGACCTCGCCTCCTACAGCCCGCTGGGCCAGATCCTGCAGTCCACCTACGGCGTGCTCGGCAAGCAGGTCCGCACCGCGCAGACCTACGACGACGCCTCCAAGCGCCTGGCCACCAGCCGGGTCAGCATCCAGACCGCTTCCACCAACCCGATCTCGTCGTTCAGCTACGGCTACGACCAGGTCGGCAACATCACCACCACCAGCGAGCTGCAGTCCTCCGGCGGCGCCGACCAGGTCTTCGACACCCAGTGCTTCCAGTACGACGGGCTCGGCCGCCTGGCGACCGCATGGACGGACAAGAACGGGATCGGCTCCCCGACGGCGGGCCAGCTGGCGACCTGCACCAGCAGCGCACCGACGGCCGCCACGGTCGGCGGTCCGGCACCGTACTGGCAGTCGTTCAGCTACGACGCCATCGGTGACCGCACCCAGGAGGTCCAGCACGACGTCACCGGCAACACCGCCAAGGACGTCACCCAGACCCTGGGCTACCCGGCCACCGGCGGGGTCCGGCCGAGCGCCGTCGCCACCGTCACCACCAGCGGTCCGAACGGCACCAGCACGCAGACCGACGGGTACGACCCGACCGGGAACACGACCAGCCGGACCACCACCGGGGCCGGCCCGCAGACCCAGACCTTCGGCTACGACGAGGAGGGCCGCACCAAGTCCGTCACCACGACCGTCGGCACCGGCACCGCCCAGACCACCGGGTACCTCTACGACGCCGGCGGCGGTCTGCTGATCCAGCGCAGCCCGGGCAGCACGGTCCTGTACCTCTTCAACGGCGCCGAGCAGCTCACCCTGACCGGCACCACCGTGACGGGTCAGCGGTACTACACCAACCCCGACGGCACGCTGATCCTGCGCTCCAGCAACGGCACCGTCACCTACCAGCCCACCACCACCCAGAACACCGACCAGCTGGAGGTCGACTCCAGGACGCTGGCGATCACCCGGCGCTCCTTCGACCCGTACGGCAACGCCCGCGGGGCCGCGCCGGCCTGGGCGGACAACCACGGGTACCTCGGCCAGCCGGCCGACGCCACCACCGGTCTCGACCTGCTGGGCATGCGCAACTACGACCCGGCCACCGGCCGGTTCCTCGCGGTCGACCCGGTCTTCGAGTCCGACCTGCCCAACCAGATCGGCGGGTACGCCTACTCCGGGGACAACCCCACCACGCTGAGCGACCCCAGCGGTCTGATCCCGGACGGCTGCGGCAAGGAGGGCCCGTGCTACGGCTACGGGCCGGACAGCGGCTGCCCGGGCGGCTGCGGCACCACGGCGAACCAGGACTGGGGCGCCGCGCACGGCCAGGACCCGACCCACGGCGGCGGCTGCGAGCCGGGCCAGTGCGGCACGCCCAAGCCGCCGCTGAGCGTGTGGGACATCGGCGCGATCAAGCGTGAGCTGAAGAAGTACGACGACTACAACCACAAGCTGATCTGCCACGGCCGGCTGGGCTGCCACACCCAGGCCCAGCTGGACGAGCAGAACGCCGAGCGGCAGCGCGACCTGGACTGGCTCTCCGGCCAGGCGCAGACCTTCGCCAAGATGCTCGGCCACGGCGCCGAGTCGCTGGTCGGTGCCGGCGGGACCGTCATCGGTGGCGGCCTGGCCGCCAGCGGCGTGGTCGAGTGCGGCGTCGGCGTGCTCTGCTGGGCCGGCGCCCCGTCCATCGCGGGCGGCCTGGCCCTGGCGACACCGAGCGCCACGGCGATGGTGGACGGCGCCCGCGGGTTCGGCGACGACATCAACACCCTGCTGAACGAGTCGGACTCCGGCTCGGGCGGCGGCGGCAGTAGCGGCAAGCCGACCGCGGACGACATCCGCGACCTGGTCACGGGAGCGGACGGCAAGCCGATCGGCTCGAAGATCTCGAACGGCGTCCAGGGCGTGCCCGAGTCCGAGATCGACCGGGTGCGCCTGGGCCTCTACGAGCGGCTGGGCAATCCGACGAAGGTCGTCAACATCCCCAAGGGAACGATCGAGGTGTGGGAGCTCGAAGGCGGGAAGATCAACTACCGCTCGTTCAGCGGCCGGCAGGGTGCCGGTGACTACACCATCGACTTCTCCGACAAGCTCTGGGAGCAGCTGGGGCTGAGCCGCCTGCACGCCAAGGGCTGAGCATTCCCCCGCCGATGACATCACCCTGATCGGAACGCGGCCGCTGGTATCGTGCCGGCGGCCGCGTTCCTCCTGCTACGAATGCACCCGCACACTTCCGGAGACAATTGATGGAACTCTTGACGGACCGTTCGGACGTGGCCGAGATCGCACGGCTGATCGAGGAATCGGTCACCGGGTACGAGCCCGCCGACTTCCCGGACCAGTGCTGGGTCCTGCACGAGCTGACCCGGCGCGACCCCGGCGATCCGGCGGCGACCCCCCTGCGGGTGACCTGGGCGGACGCACTGGATCGTCACGGGTACCGACTGGCCGACTGGCGCTTCACCCTGTCCGACCTGACCCTCGCCCCGGCTGCCGGCGACCCGGGTGTCGAGCTGCCGCGGGAGGGGCAGCTCGACCGCGACTCCCTGGCCGCGCTGCTCTCCGTGCTGGCCCGGCAGAGCGACCGGGGACTGGACACCGTGTGTTACTGGGCCCAGTGCCCCCTGGAGGACCTGCTGAATCCGGTGCCGATCCGCACCGGAACACTGCGGGAAGCCCTCGATCTCTTCGACCGGCTGGGCACCCCGGGACATCCCTTCACCTTCCCCGCCAACTGGTGGCCCGCCGACCGCTCCTGGTTCGTGCTGACCGACACCGACCTGTCCGCCACCGAGGTGCTCGGCTCCGCCGAGCTGGTCGCGGCCGTGCTCGCCGAGACCGGGCTGGAGGCGGTGCGCCACCCGCGGATCGCCGACTCCCCCGAGGGCGCCGCCGCCTGGCCGCCCCTCGCGCACTGAACCCTCGCGCACCGAGCCCTGGCGCAATGAGCCGGGGCCCGCCCGGCTCACGGCTCACGGCTCACGACTCAGGGCTCACGGGTCAGGGCCAGCAGCGCGGCGTCGTCCGTCATCCCGTCCGCCACGTACTCCTCGACGTCCGTCAGCAACTGGTCGAGCAGGGCCGCCGGCTCGCGCGCGGTGAGGCGGGTGGCCAGCCGGTCGGCCAGGGGGTAGAAGTCGCCGGCCGCGTCGCGGGCCTCGCTGACCCCGTCGGTGTAGAGCAGCAGCAGGTCGCCGGGGCCCAGGTCGACGGTGCTGCTGCCGTAGGGCTGTCCGGTCAGCGCGCGCAGCGCCAGCGGCGGGGCGAAGTGCGGCGGCCGCACCTCCTCCACCTGCCGGGAGTGCCGCCGCACCAGCACGGGCGGGTGCCCGCAGTTGACCACCTCCACCGGGCCGCCGGCCGGCGGCACGGTGAGCAGCACGGCGGTCACGAACCGCTCGCCGGTCGGCCGGTTGGCGAGCGCGGCGTCCAGGCGCTCGGCCAGTTCGGTCAGGTCCGGCTCGGTGCGGGCCGCCTCGCGGAACACGCCGAGCACGTCGGCGGCGGTCTCGACGGCCGCCAGGCCCTTGCCCTGGACGTCACCGAGCAGCACGCGGGTGCCGTACTCGGTCTCCAGCACCTCGTACAGGTCACCGCCGATCCGCGCCTCGGCCGCCGCCGCCAGGTACCGCACCGCCACCCGCAGCCGGCCCACCCGGGCGGGGACCGGGCGCAGCAGGGTGCGCTGGGCGGCCTCGGCGACGGTGCGCACCTGGTGGAGCTCCTGGGCCCGGGCCCGGGTCAGCACCACGTTGGCCATGGTCGCCAGGGTGACCGCCACGACCGCGCTGACCGCCGCGACGTGCACGCCCGTCGGCACGCCCTGGTTGTCCGCGGCCAGCAGCACCATGGCGACCACCACCACCAGGCCGGCGACCAGGGGCACCCGCACCGAGCGGGTGCCGGCACTGGCGAGCACCGGGATGCACGCGAGGACCGGCGAGACGGTGGAGCCCGGGCCGGTGACCACGTCCGCGAGCACGGCCAGCGCCAGCAGCCCGTAGGAGCAGCGCACCAGCAGCCGCACGCGACCGGGCAGCAGGGCCGCGCTCGGCTTCGGCGAGCGCGCGGCGTCGGGCATGGCAGCTCCAGGAGTCGCTGCGGTGGGCGGCTTCCTCTCACTCTCTGCCGCGGCGGGGCAACCGGCCACCGGGACGCGCCGGGCCGGGGAGCCGCCCCGGGCCGCCCGATCGGCGCAACCGGTCAGAGCGGCTGGAGCCGGCCGCGGAGCAGGCAGAACTCGTTGCCCTCGGGGTCGGCCAGCACGTGCCAGGTCTCGGCGCCGGTCTGGCCCACGTCGACCGGCCGGGCACCGAGGGCGAGCAGGCGGGCCAGTTCGGCGTCCTGGTCGCGGTCGGTGGCCCTGACGTCGACGTGCAGCCGGAGCTTGCCGGACCGCGGGTCGTCACTCGGGCTGATGATCAGGGTCAGCTCCGGACCGCCGAGCGCAGCGCCGGGCGGGCCGATCTCAATGCTCCCGTCCTCCTCCCGGCCGAGTTCGACGAAGCCGAGCGCCTCCCGCCAGAACGCGGCGAGGTGCTCCGGATCGGCGGCGTCGAGGACCAACTCACTGATGCGGCATGCCATGCGCGGCAGTCTACGGAGCGGGCGGGCACGAACGGTTCACCGCATCCGGAACACCGGGCCGCGCGGGGTGAACGGCAGGCCCGCGCCCTGCGGGACCAGGAAGGCGTGCTCGCGGCGGATCCGCAGCACGTCGCAGTCGCCGTCGGTGATCACCAGGACCGGCGCGCCCGGCGGGAAGTCCTCGGCGCGCTCCAGCAGGTCCACCCCGGGCTGCAGCACGGTGCCGCCGCGCCCGTGCACCCGGACCCGGCCCGCGATCTCGCTCGGCGGCAGGTAGCCCGCGTCGTGCGGCGCCGCGTCGCAGAACACCACCCGGGCGGCCGGCACGTCGCGCGCGGCGGCGTAGGAGGCGATCGCGCCGAGCGCCAGGCCGAGCAGGCGGCGGTCCATCGAGCCCGAGGTGTCCAGCACCACGCCGAAGGTGCAGCGCGCCTCCTCGTGCGGCGGGAAGTACCGCCCGGCCCGCGGGATCTCCGGGGACGACGCCTGCCGGCGGGACGGCCGGGCGTAGCTGCGCACGGCCACCGGGGACGGGACGAACTCGTCGAACCAGCGGGCCAGCCGGGCGTCCCAGGGCAGCGGCGGGTGGCTCAGCGCCCGGATCTCCTCGACCAACCCGGCGGGCAGCAGGCCGCGTTCGCGCTGGTGCAGGTCGAACCCCTGCTGCAGACCGCGCCGGTAGAAGTCGTCCAGGTCCACGTAGTCGCGCACCGGCCCGAGCGGCTCGCCGAGCACGTCCGGCTGCCCCTTGCCGGCCAGGGTGGCCAGTCGGCGGATCCGGCGCTGGTCGCGGACGATCCGGTCGTACACCTCCTCGGCCGACAGGCCGGCCAGTTCCGGGTCGTGCAGCAGGCCTTCGGGCATCTCGCCGACGCCCATCTCCAGCAGCCAGCCGTTGATCACGTAGTCCGCGGCCACGTTGAACAGGAACGGGTCGCGGGCCCCGCAGCGCTCGCCGTGGCGCAGCGCGGCGTGCAGCATCTCGTGGCCCAGGACGAAGCGCCACTCCTCCTCGCTGTGGCGGCGCAGCGGATTGAGGTAGATCTCGCCGGCCTCGGCGTTCACGGCGGCGATCGCGATGCCCTGGGCGCGGGCCAGTTCGGCGTCGGCGACCAGCGTGATGCCGGCCGCCAGGCCGCCGAGCAGCGGGTAGGAGGAGACGAACCAGTTGAGCGCGCGGGTCCACGGCCGCTCCGGGTGCCGGGCGCCGGTCAGTTCGTCGCGCCGGCCGCCGGCCAGGTCCAGTGCGGCCGACATGGTGCGGGTGAGTGCGGCGGCGAACTCGGCGCTCCAGTCCTCGGGGTGCCGGTCGGGCCAGGGCAGCAGGAGCTGGTCCGGTGCCTGCCCGGCGGTGCCGCTCACGGCCGGGAGGCCGTCGCGGCGCCACCGGTCGGCGAGTTCCTCCTCGTCGCCGCCGAGGAAGACGGCCGGCAGCTCGACCGGTGCCCGCCCCATCGGGAAGGTCGCCAGGAAGCGGTTGACCACGTGGCAGCGCGCGGCGCGCAGGAAGGCGTCGGGCTGGGTGCGCGGACCGGTCTCGGCGCTCAGGTGGCCGAACCCGAGGTGCAGCAGGGCGTGTGCCAACACCCAGGCCCACTCGGCGGGTTCGGCCCGCCGCCGGGGGTCGACGTGCACCGTGCCGTTGGAGTCGGCGACCGCCCAGTGGGCGCCGGCCGGGCGCCGGCCGCAGTCGGGGTCGCGGCAGACGGAGAACCCGAGCGAGGCGAGGGCGGTGTTGCCGCGCAGCATCGCCAGCCCCTCGGCGAACGCCTCGGCGGCCGGATCCGCCGGCCTGGCCCGCCGGTCGGCCTGCCGGTCGGCCGACCTGCCCGCCGTGCCGGTCGCGCTCACCGGCGGGCCTCCACCAACCGGGGCATGTCCCGGGCCGCCTCGATCAGGAACCAGGAGGGCAGCACCGGGTTGCCGTCCGCGCCGTCCGCGATCACCGTCTGCGCCACCTCGACCGAGATCTCGGCCAGTTGGACCAGCAGCGACTTGGCCCGGTAGGCAGTCTGGCGCTGGCCGTTGGAGGCGTACTCCTTCTTGGCCGGCAGCTCCTTGACCAGCCGGCCGCGGAAGGCGTCGGCCAGGTAGTAGAGCAGGTCGCGGTCCTCCAGGCGGTTCGGCCAGCGGGCGTCGCCCTTGATGATCGCCTCCAGCCCGTAGGAGTTGCGCACGATCTTGGCGTAGCCGCAGAAGGCCACCGCGTGCTGGGGCGTCAGCAGGCCGTGCGCGAGCACCTTGAGCGTCGCCTCGTCCAGCGTGGGGCCGAAGGAGTGCAGCGCGTCGGAGAGCATGTGCCAGGCGCGCGGGGTGGAGAACGGCTCCTCGGACTTGGGCGGCGCCGACCAGAGGTGGTCCGGACGGTCCGTCAGGTAGTCCTGCACCCAGGGATGGATCCCGTGGTCCGCCGCCCAGGCCAGCCAGTCGCCCGCGCTGGCCCGCAGATGGACGTGGACCAGCCGGTTGACCAGCGCCGAGGCCATCGGCCGGGCCAGCGCACCGTCGGTCGCCCGGTTGCCGGCACCGATCACGATGCTGCCGGCGGGCAGTTCGTAGGAGCCGATCCGCCGGTCCAGGATCAGCGAGTAGAAGGCCTTCTGGACGTCCGGGGTGGCGGCGTTGAGCTCGTCCAGGAACAGGCAGTACGGCTCGTCGCGGGCGATGCTCTCCGGCGGGCAGAACCGCGACCGACCCTCGGGCGTGATCTGCGGCACCCCGACCAGGTCCTCCGGCGCCAGCTGCGTCCCGATCAGGCTGACGCACTCCAGGCCGAGCGAGTCGGCGAAGGCGCGGACCAGCGAGGACTTCCCGATCCCCGGCGCCCCCCAGAGGAACACCGGCCGCACCGTGGCCAACCCGAGCAGCAACTCCGGTACTTGGGAGGGGGAAACGGTCACAGCACCCTGCACGGAGCATCCTTCGCGGTCGACGGCGGGAGTCGCCGACCAGTCTGCGCACCGGCTCCGGCGGGCGCATCCGGTTTTGTGCCCGGTGACCCCGCTGCCGGAGCCGGGCGTGGCCCGTTTCGGGCGGGATGCGACGATACGTGCCATGTCCTGCCTCGCTCCCCCGCCGCCGGTGCCCGCTGCCCCGGCGCACCCGCTCCGCCGTCTGCTGCTCGACCTGGGCGATGCCCTGCTGGGCGGTGGCCTGCCCGTCCACGAGGTGGAGGAGGAGTTGCGCGGGCTGGGTGCCGCCCTGGGCGCACCCGGGGTGCGGGTGGCGGCGCTGACCAACGGGCTGTTCGTCGCGCTGCACGCGGACGAGCCGACCTCGTTCCGGCCCGTCGACTCGGCGCTGCGGTTCGAGCAGACCGCCGAGGTGCTGCAGCTGGTGCACCGGCTGCGCGCGGGCGGGCTCGACGGGGAGCAGGGCCTCGCGGAGCTGGACCGGATACGCCGGGCGCCGGCCCGCTGGCCCACCTGGGTGGGCGAGCTC
This sequence comes from Kitasatospora sp. NPDC058965, assembly GCF_042741245.1. NCBI lineage: Bacteria > Bacillati > Actinomycetota > Actinomycetes > Kitasatosporales > Streptomycetaceae > Kitasatospora > Kitasatospora sp. NPDC058965. The sequence goes on along the minus strand of NZ_JBHYKG010000081.1, from coordinate 15,579 downwards.
GGGGCGCTGCCGGTCGGGGTGGGGCTCTGCCTCTTCCTGCAGCCGGTGGCGGTGAACGTGCTGGTGGCCGGGGTCGGCTCGCTGATCGTGGTGGGGCTGACCGCGCTGGCCCGTCGGCTGCCGCTGCTGCGCCCGCTGCTGCCGGTCACGGCCGGGTTCGCCGTCGCGCTGCTGGTGCTGTCGCTCGCGCGCGCCGGGGTGCTGGAGGGGCCGCTGCGCACCATCGTGGCCACCCTGGCGATCCTGCTGCCGGGCGGTCTGCTGGTCACCGGGCTGTCCGAGATCGCCGCGGGCGCCGCCTCCGCCGGGACGGCCCGGCTGGTCTCCGGCGCCGTGCAGCTCGCACTCTTCCTGACCGGGGTGGCCGCGGCCGCCACCGCGACCGGGATGCCCGCCTCGGCGCTGGAGAACGTGCAGGTCGCCAAGCCCGGCTGGTGGGTGGTCTGCCTGGGGCTCGCGCTGGCCGTGGTCGGGCTGGTGGTCTACGTCCACACGCCGCCGCGGGCGATCCCGTGGATCGGTGCCGTGATCGTGGTGACCGTCGCCGCCCAGGTGGTGGTGGGCTCGGTCAGCGGCGCGGCGGTCGGCGGGCTGGCGGGCGCGGTCACGGCCGCCGTCGCGGCCACCGTGGTGAACCGGCTGCCGGGCGGGCCGCTCTGGCAGGTGCTCTACCTCCCCGCGTTCTGGATCGTGGTGCCGGGCTCGTTCGGGCTGCTCAACACCGCGCAGATCGAGGCCGGCCACGGGAGCCAGCCGGTGCTGGCGGCGGTGTCGGCGGTGTTCGGGGTCTCGATCGGGACCCTGATCGGCTCGGTGATCAGCCGGGTGCCCGGCTCGTCGGTCCGGTCCGCCCAGGCCGCCCGGGCCGCGTAGGGGGCTCGCCCCGGGGCTGACGGGGGGGTGACCGGGGGCGGAGGGTGAGGGGACCAGTCGGGGAGGTGGGGTCCGTCGGTGCTGCTGGAGCGGGCGGGTCGGGTCCCGCCCGCCCGGCTCAGGCGGGCGGCCGCGGGATTGCGGTCCCCTCGAACCCCAGCCCACGATGAGATGTGGTGGGACACCGGCGCCGGACCTCGTCGTCGCGGGACCGCGGTGGTTCGCGGTCGCGTGGCGGGGCAGGGGTGCGCTCGTTGCTCTCGGTGCACAGCCTGGCGGGCCGGATCTTCCTGGCCGAGCTGGTCGTGGTGCTGCTGCTGGTCGCCGCCGCCGTCACCGCGATGGTGCTGCAGGCCCGGTCGAGCGCGGACGACGAGGCCCGCCGGGTGACCAGCAGCGTGGCCGAGTCCTTCGCGAAGTCGCCGGGCATGGTGCAGGCGCTGGAGAGCCCCGACCCGACGGCGGTGCTGCAGCCGCAGGCGGAGGCGGTGCGCCAGGCGACCGGAGTGGACTCGGTGGTCGTCTTCAACACCAGCTTCATCCAGCTGACCTCGCCGTACCCGGACTTCATCGGGCGGCCGTACAGCCCGCCGCCGAACGTGGCCCAGCACGTGCTGCCCGAGCTGCGGTCCGGGCGGTCCGTCACCTTCGACCTCTCCGACCAGGGGTACCGCTCGGTCGTCACCGCCGTCCCGGTCTTCGCACCGGACGGGACCAGCCGGGGCGTGGTCGCGGTGAACATCACCGTGGGGAAGGTCAACTCGGTGGTCGGCGCCCACCTGCCGGTGCTGATCGGCGGCACCGCGGCCGCCGTCGCCCTGGCCGCCGTCGCCACCGCGCTGGCCGCCCGCCGCCTGCTGCGCCAGACCCGCGGGCTCGGTCCGACCGAGCTGGCGAAGATGTACGACCACCACAGCGCGGTGCTGCACGCGGTGCGCGAGGGCGTGCTGATCGTCAGCGACGACGGCTGGCTGCAGCTGGCCAACGACGAAGCACGGCGGCTGCTCGACCTGCCGGAGGACGCCGAGGGACGGCGGGTGACCGAGCTGGGCCTGGATCCGCAGACCACCGCGCTGCTCTCCGGCGAGTCCGGCGAGACGGACATGACCGACGTGATCCACCAGGCCGGCGACCGCCTGCTGGCCGTGAACAAGCGGCCCACCGCGCCGTACGGCGGCCTGCCGGGCAGCGTGGTGACGCTGCGCGACACCACCGAGCTGCACGAGCTCAGCAACCGGGTGGCCGCCGCCGGTCAGCGCAGCCGGCTGATGCACGAGGCCGGCATGCGGATCGGCCGCACCCTGGACATGACCCGCACCTGCGAGGAGCTCGCCGAGGTGGCCGTCAGCGGGTTCGCCGACACGGTCGCGGTCGACCTGCTGGACGAGGTGACGCAGGGCGAGGACCCCGAACGGGCCGGCCGCCGGCTGCGCCGCACCGCCGTGCGCGGGCTCGCGGAACAGGAGGTGCCGGCCGCGGGCAGCGTGGTCACCGCGCGGGAGCAGACGCCGCAGGGACGGTGCCTGACCACCGGGCGGGCCGTCAGCGCCGAGGACGGGGAGCTGGTGGTCGCCCCGCTGCTGGTGCGCGGGCTGGTGCTGGGACTGGTCGAGTTCCACCGCTCGCCGGAGCGCACGGTGGTGGAGGGTGCGGTGGTCGAGGGCGCGGTGGTGGAGGGCGCCGTTGCCGAGGGCGCAGTGGTGGAGGACGCCGTTGCCGAGGGCGCAGCTGCCGAGGACGCGACCGTCGACGGCACACCTGTCGAGGGCACGACTGATCACGGTGGGGCTGTCGAGGGCGCAACCGTCGCAGGCGCAGCCGTCGAGCACACGGACATCGAGCGCACCGCCGTCCGGCGCAAGGCGTTCGACCAGGACGACGTGATGCTGGCCGAGGAGCTGGCGGCGCGGGCGGCGGTCTCCATCGACAACGCCCGGCGGTTCACCCGCGAGCACGGACTGGCGGTGGCGCTGCAGCACAGCCTGCTGCCGCGCACCCTGCCGGAACGGACCGGGCTGGAGGTGGCCTACCGCTACCTGCCGGCGCACGCGGGGGTGGGCGGCGACTGGTTCGACGTGATCGGGCTGCCGGGCCTGCGCACTGCGCTGGTGGTGGGCGACGTGGTCGGTCACGGGATCAACGCCGCCGTGGCGATGGGGCGGCTGCGCACCACGATCCGCAACTTCTCCGCGCTGGACCTGCCGCCGGAGGAGGTGCTCGGCCGGTTGGACGAGCTGGTCGCCCAGTTGGACGAGGAGGGCGCCGGGCTGGAGATCGCCGGGTCGACCTGCGTGTACGCGGTGTACGACCCGATGTCCGGCAGCTGCGTGCTGGCCCGGGCGGGGCACCTGCGGCCCGCGCTGATCACACCGGAAGGTGAGGTGGAGTACCCGGAGGTGGCCGTCTCGCCGCCGCTGGGGGTGGGCGGGCATCCGTTCGAGACCACGGAGCTGCAGTTGCGGCCCGGCTCGCGGCTGGTGCTGTTCACCGACGGGCTGGTGGAGACCCGGGACACCGACATCGACGTGGGCCTGGGCCGACTGCGACACACGCTGGCCGAGCACAGCGCGCAGGACCCGGAGGGGATCTGCGAGGCGGTCACCCGGGCGATGCTGGTGGGGCACCCGGCGGACGACGTCGCGCTGCTGGTGGCGCGGACCGAGCGACTGCCGGCGGACCGGGCGGTCGAGTGGGAGGTCCCGATGGACCCCGCGGCGGTGGCGCCGGTGCGTACGGCCTGTGCCCGGCGGCTGTCGGAGTGGGGGCTGGACGAGCTGGGGTTCGCCACCGAGCTCATCCTCAGCGAGCTGATCACCAACGCGATCAGGTACGGCGCACCGCCGGTTCGGGTGCGGCTGCTGTACGACACCAGCCTGGTCTGCGAGGTCTCCGACGGCTCCAGCACCGCGCCCCACCTGCGCTGGGCGGCCACCACCGACGAGGGCGGGCGCGGCATCTTTCTGGTCGCGCAGCTGGCCCACCGGTGGGGCACCCGGTACACCGCCGAGGGCAAGGTGATCTGGTGCGAGCAGCAGCTGCCGGACGGGACGGAGCCGGAACTGGGGTTGGGGCTGGGCCTGGGACTGGAGTTGGGGCTGGGAACGGGGCTGGGGCCCGGGACGGAGCCGGGCACGGTGGCCGGGACGGAGACGGGGACGGACCCGGCGGACTGACGGAGGCGGGGGTGTCAGGATCCGGCCCGGCTTGCCGGTGGCACACCGGGTCGGTGGGCAGCCGCCCGGGACCGGTGGGTCTGGCGATTCGCGCAGGTGAGCGGGTCCCGGCGGGGGCGGGTCCAGTCGCTGCCCTGGCGCACGCCGGGCGCGCGGGGTGCGCGCCGGAGCCCGTCGGCGGCGTCCGCGCGGCCCGTTCGGCCCGTGACTGCACGGGTTAGGTGGAACCGGTTGATTGGCACTACGCTCGACACCTAGATTTCTGATGATTGATCAGATGATGCAGTAGCGGATGCCGCTCCACGTGGTGCCCACCTTGCATCAACTCTTGATTGCCAAAGGGTTCCTGATCAACTGTTGATCCAGGTCAATGGCCGATTCGCCAGTAGTCAACGGTTGATCGACCAATGCACTCTGGATGTCTGAATGTCTGGATGTACTGTCGATGCACCGTTGATCGACAGTCGGTCCACGTTGATCAACAGCACGACAGAACGTCAGCACGACGCAGAGCAAGGGGGCGGATGGTTCGGGCGCCGGAGGCGGGAGCCGGGGACTTTCCGGAGCCGTCCCGGAGCGAGAGCACGCAGGGGTCGAACGACGACCCGCGCCGCCATCGGGCCGAGGTCCGCCGCGACCTGCTCGCCCTGGACGCGGCCAGCCGGTATCTCCCGGACCTGGTCCGTTCGCTCGGCGGGCTCCGCCTGAACGGCAGCCAGCAGCCCCTCACCCCGCGCTGGGCCACCCGCCGGGGCCACCCCGCCCGGCTGCACACGCTGCGCGGCGGCACCGGTCTGGCCGGCGCGGTCGCCACCGTGACCCGTGCCGACGGCGTACCGCTCGCCGTCCTCGCCGGCCGGCAGGGCACCGCCCACGTCTGGGACCTGGTGAGCGGACGCCGCCGCCACACCCTCACCGGCCACTCCGGCCAGCTGACCGCCGTCGCCACCCTCGCCCCGCCGGGTGACGCGCCGCTCGCCGTCACCACCGGCCGGGACCACCGGGCGGTCGTCTGGGACCTGACCACCGGTCAACCGCGCCACGTCCTCGCCGCCCACACCGGCCCGGTCACCGCCGTGGCCACCCTCTCCCCCGAGACCGGTCCCCCACTGGCCGTCACCGCCGGCCACGACCACACCCTGCGCGTCTGGGACCTGACCAGCGGCAAGCTCCAGCACACCCTGCGCGGCCACACCGACACCGTGCTGGGCCTGTCCACCGCCATCGACCCGGACGGGACCGCACTGGCAGTCAGCACCAGTTGGGACGGCAGCGCGCTGGTCTGGGACCTGGACGCCGGCCGGGGCCGCCACGTGCTCACCACCCGCGCCGACTCGGTCGGCTCGCTCGCCACCGTCACCGCCCCGGGCGGCCCGGCCATGGCCGTCACCACCAGCTGGTTCGGCACCGCGACGGTCTGGGACCTGACCACCGGTCAGCGCCTGCACATGCTCAACGGCCACGACCGGCCGGTGCCCGCGATCGCCGCGGCGCTGGCGCCGGACGGCACCCCCCTCGCCGTCACCGGCAGCCACGACCGCACCGCCGTGGTCTGGGACCTGAACACCGGAGCCGCGCTGCGCACCCTCGCCGGGCACACCGACCAGGTGACCGCCGTCGCGCTGGCCCCCGCCCAGGACGGCGGCCTGCTGGCCGTCACCACCGGCCCGGACCTCGGGGTGGCCGTCTGGGACCTCGCCACCGGCGTCCGCCGCGAGGTCCTCACCGGCCACACCGACACGGTGCTCGGCCTCACCACCGTCACCGCCCCGGGCGGTACGCCGCTCGCCGTCACCACCAGCCGGGACCTCACCGCGGGCGTCTGGCGGCTGGCCGGCCCGAGCGGACCGCGCCCGCTGCTCGGCCACACCGACGGGGTCACGGCGGTCGCCACCGCGACCGCGACCGACGGCACCGAGTTGGCGGTCACCGTCGCCGCCGACCACACCGCGCTGGTCTGGGAGCTGGCGGCGGGCCGCCGGCTGCACCCGCTGGGCGAGCCGGCCGCCCTGGTGACCGCCGTCGCGACCGCACAGGCCCCGGACGGCGCGCCGCTGGCCCTCACCCTCGGCCGGGACCGGGCCGTGACCCTCTGGGACCCCGCCACCGGCCGGGCCGGGAAGGTGCTCACCAGGTCCGGCCGGCTGGCGGCCAGCGCGCAGGCGGTCGACGGCACACCGCTGGCGGTGGTCCAAGACCGCGACGGCCTGTCCGTCTGGGACCTGGCCACCGGGACCCAGCTGCACACCCTCGCCCGCCGCCTGGACCTCACCGGCCTCGCCGTCACCCGGGGGCCGGACGGGTCCCCGCTGGCCGTCAGCAGCGGACCGGAGGCCGGCGTGGCGGTCTGGGACCTGACCAGCGGCAAGCACCTCTTCCGACTGGCCGGTCGCGCCGACCCCGCCCCGGCGGTCGCCACCGGCGCCGACGGGACACCGCTGGTCCTGACCGTGGGCCAGAACCGCGCGGTGACGGCCTGGGACCTGAGCACCGGTCAGGCGCGGCACACGCTCACCGGCCACCCCGGGCCGATCTGGTCGCTCGCGGCCACCGCGGCGAGCGACGGCACCCTGCTGGCCGTCACCTCCGGGCGGGACGCGGGGGTGACGGTCTGGGACCTGGCCGCCGGCCGGCGACTGCACACCCTGGTCGGGCCCGCCGTCCCGATCTGGTCGGTGGCCACTGCCACGCTGCCCGACGGCACCCCGGTGGTGCTCACCACCGGCAACGACCAGCGGGTCACCCTCTGGCACCCCGCCACCGGCCGCGAGCTCCACCACTGCCACCTTCCGGACCCGGGCACGCTGGTCACCCCGGTCCGGGCGGGCTTCGTGGTGGGCTACGGGGCGGAGCTGGCCTACTTCCCGTGGCCGCGGACGGACGGCGGGCGCGGCGGCGCCTGAGCCCGGGCCGTCCCGGACCTCCGCTGCGCCGCGGCACCGGTCCTGCGGCAGCCGACCCCACCGGCCCACGACCCCACCGCCCCACGACCCGACCGCCGCCCCCACCTGTCGCTGTGTCACTCCGCCTGTCGCTGTGTCACCCACCTGTCGCCGTGCTCACGCCGCCGCGGCGAACCCGAGCCAGGTCCACGAGACTCCGCCCCGGCCGTGCAGGTCGCCGCGCTCGGCACGGTGCAGCAGCGCGAGCCCGTGCTCGGCGGCCAGCTCGACGGTCTCGGCGGCGGTGACGTCGAACATCCGCCGCCCGGGCGGGACGGGTCCGTGCCGCAGCGACAGGACCACCCGGCCGGCGGGGCGGAGCAGGGCGGCCAGGGTCGCCATGGCGGCCGCCCGCTCGGCCCGGTCCAGGTGCATCCAGACGGCGGTGAGCAGCACCAGGTCGAACCGTTCGGGCCGGGCGGCCAGCACCGGCAGTCCGGGAAGCTCGTCGTCCACCCACGCGATCGGCCACCGCGCGTGCCGCTGCTCGCCCAGGACGCGCAGCTCGGGGGTGGGTTCGACGGCCGTCACGCGGTGCCCGAGGGCCGCCAGCGCCGCGGCGTCGCGCCCGCTGCCCGCGCCCACGTCGAGCACCGCGCTCGGGCGGTCGGGGTACAGGTGCAGCACCTCGTGGTGCACCTCAGCGAAGCTCACGCTCTCGTACTGCTCGACCAGCTCCCGCGCCGCCGCACCGTAGCCGGCGTTGCTCCGTCGGGGTAGTTCGCTGTCCATGGGCAGCCACCGTAGACGGCCGCCGCGGTCGGCGGCACGGGCCCCCGCTACCCACCGAAGAACTCCGCGTTGGGCGCGAAGCGGGTCCGGTCCGCCGGGGCGACGATGTCGTCGAGTCCGGTGAAGTAGAACGAGGTCGTCGTGCCGGCCACCACGTCGAGGAGGAACCGGCTGCAGGAGACCGGGTGGGCCTCCCAGAGCGGGCCGCGCCCCTCGTTGAGGACGACGGTCCACTCCTCCGGCTCGACGCCGGGCCGGACCAGCCAGTACAGGACGTGGCCGGCGCCCTCCGCGTACCCCCAGGGCAGCAACCTGGTGGTGCCGTCGTCGAGTTCCGACGGCTTCTCCTCGCCCGCCGCCCAGAGCTCGGCGAGGATCTCCTCGCGTTCGGCGGCCTGGGCGACCAGCTCGTACATCGGCTCCGGGCACCCCGGTGCGAGCAGCCAGAGCACTCCCGCGAAGAGGCCGCCGCCGTACGTCCGGACGAGCCGCTTGTAGTCGGCCGGCAGAGGCGTGCCCAAGGTCGCCTCCACGGCGGCCCAGTCCACCGGGTCGCCGCCACCCGCGGGCGGCGGACAGCGGCGGACCAGCGGTTCGGTGTGGCGCAGGCTCCGGGCCGTCCGCAGGTCGTCCGGCAGGGCGCTGAGCCGGGGCGGAGTCCTGGCGGCGTCGAGCACCACCGCGCGCAGCCGGTCACCGACCGCGGCCTGCGGCGCCGCCGACCACCAGGAGGCGTGCTCGGCGCGGTCGATGAAGCCTTCCGTCCCGTCCGCGCCGTCCGTCCCGTCCAAGCCGTCCACCCGGACCGTCAGCCCCACGGCGGTCACGGCGGTGACGACCACGTCGATCTCGTCATGATCAGCAAGCATGACGTCCACCCTGCCGCACGGCCGCCGCCAGGAGCACGGCGGGGAGCCGGGCCGGGTCGGCCGGGTCCGGCCGGTCCGCGCGCTGCGGCGCCGAGCCCCACCCGCGGGCCCGACGGGCAGCTGCACCGAGGGGCCGGGTGCGCCCGCTCCGCGCGCCCGGCCCCCTGGGTGGGCCGGTCCGGACTCCCGCGTCCGTCCGACCCCGACGACCGGTGGTGGCCCCCACGACCACCCGGTACCGGCGTCCACTGCCCGGCCGTTCCCACGAGGCCGGACCGGCGGCCGGTGCCCGACGCGTCGGGCGGCCGCCATCATGGTCAACGCACGGGACCCCTCGATTGGTTCACCGATCGACCCGGCGAACATGAGTGACCCTCAACACAGTGATTCGCGCGGGCGGGCCCGATGCGGCAGAGTGGCCCCTGGCCAGTCAGGAGGAAGGGGCGGCGGCGATGACCGGACGGAGCACGGGCGAGGCGGGCCGCGTCGGCGGGAACGACCGGACGGTCGGCGGCACGGTCGCGGTCACCGAGCCCGAGTTGCGCCGGCGGCCGGTCCAACAGCGCAGCCAGCAGCGTCTGGAGCGGATCCTGGACGCCTGCGCCGAGCTGCTGGACGAGCACGGCGCCACCGCCCTCACCACCAAGGAGATCGCGGCCCGCGCCCAGGTGCCGATCGGCACGCTGTACCAGTTCTTCACCGGCAAGCAGAGCCTGCTGGCCGCGCTGGCCCGGCGAAACCTGAGCCGCTATCTGGACCGGCTCACCCGTCGGTTGGCCGCCGAGAGCCCGCAGGACGTCGGCGGCTTCGTGGACCTGGCGGTGGAGGAGTTCGTCGCCATGAAGCGGGCGGTGCCCGGCTTCGGAGCGCTCGACTTCGGGCTGACCGGCCCGACCCCGCCGGCGCTGGACGACGTCGAGCACCTGCTGGACCTGGACCTGGACAACAACAGCGCGGTGGCCGCGCTGCTGCACCGGCTCACCTCCGAGCACCTGACCGACGAGGGGCGGCCGCCCGGCCCGCTGGCCCTGCGGGTGGCACTGGAGTGCGCCGACGCGGTGCTCAAACTCGCCTTCCAGCACGACAAGGACGGCGATCCCGCGCTGATCGCCGAGTGCAAGGTGCTGCTGCGCCGTTACCTCGGCTGACCCGGCCCCGGGCCCCACCGCCGGGTCGGATGTGTCGGAACATGAGTTCGCCGCAGGTACGGCCGAGCGAGCCCGCTGTCCCCCGGGCGGGTCAATTCCCCAGCAGAACAGGTGAATCGGCGAACCGGCCCGGTCCGCCTGCCTATTGTCCTGCGCATGCATGGTGAGCAGGAAGTCGACAGCCGCGGCCACCCCGGTCGAGCGGGCGGCACGGCGCACCCGGGCGACGCGGCACACCCGAACACCGTCACCCACCCTGCGGCCGGCGCAGCTCCCGGCGACGGTGCGCACGGGCAGCGCTCGGGCGGCGGCGAGCGGGGCGGGCAGGGCGGGCACCACGGCCCGGACGGCCCGCCGGAGCAGGGCCACCAGGACGACCAGGGGCACCACGACCGCGACGGGCACGAGGACCACGACCACCACCACGAGCACGAGCACGACCACGGGTGCGACGACGAGGGCCACCACGGCCACCACGGCTGGTGCGGCTGTCCACCCGATCCGCCGCCGCCCCCACCCGTACCGTCGCCGCCACCTCCTCCTCCCCCGCCCCCGCCGCCACCACCGCCTCCCCCACCCCCGGTCCCGCACCCGCCCGTTCCCGCTCCACCCGCCCCGGCGGCCGCCAAGCCCGCGCCCCCGCACCCGAGTCCGCCACCCCCACCGCCGAAGCCGGTCCCCACTCCGACCCCCGCGCCCACACTGCCCGCCCCACCGCCCCCGACCCACCTGAAGACCGTCACCGCCGTCCCCGCCCAGCACCCCGCCGACCTGGCCACACCTCCCGGCGACCCGCAGAACGCCTTCGTCTTCGTCGCCATCACCATCCCGGCCGTCATCGCGGCCGCCGTCAGCTTCATCAACCACACCGCAGGGAGACGTCGTTGAGCATCGGTATCGTCCTCGCCGTGATCGTGGGCGCCGGACTGGCCGTCGGCATCCTGGCCGCCTTCGGCCGCACCACCCGCTCCCGCGAGGGCAACTTCTCCTCGGGGGCGCTCAGCTTCCTCGGTTCGGCCTCGCTCTCCTCCTTCATCCTGGTCGCGGCCTTCCTGATCGCCGGCTCCTGGTCCAACCTCAACACCGCGCGCGCCCACACCTGGGACGAGGCCCGGGCGCTGAACGCGGCCTACACCGACGCCGACGCCGGCACCCGTCCGCTGCTTCGCAGCTACGTCGACGACGTGATCGGCGCGGACTTCCGGGCGATGACCCACGGCGAGGCCGCCCCCACCGCCTGGGCCGGCCTGGACGCCGTCCGGGCACACGTCGAGGCGCTCCCGCCCTCGCCACAACGTTCCAGCGTGATCAGCGACTTGGACGACATCTACACCAAGCGCCAGATCCGGCTGGCCGACACCTCGCTCTCGCTCCCGGCGCCGCTCTACCCGGCACTGATCGGCACCGGCCTGCTGGTGCTGCTCTACGCCCCGATCGCGGGTCTGACCTTCCACCGCCGCGAGGCGATCGCGCTCGGTCTGGTCGGTGCGGTGGTCGGCTTCGGGATCTACCTCGTGCTGCACATGACCCATCCGTACACCGGCCCCATGCACGTCACCCCGGTGGCGTACCAGCAGAGCCTGGAGCGCTTCTCCCAGCTCTCGCTGCAGGCACCGCCGCCGAACTGACGGCAGCAGCCACCCGTGAGGGTGCCCCGGCGCGAGCGCGCGCCGGGGCACCCGCCGTGCGCCGGGCACGCACCCACCGGCGCCTACGCCACCGCACGCACCCGGGTCCACCCCTGCCCCGCACGCCACGCCGACACCCGCGCCCCCGCGCGCGGGCCCGGCTTCTGCCACAGCCCGCGCCGCGCACCGCCCCGGGCTGCCCGCGCCCGGTACGATGATCGACAATGTCTGCCATGAGGACGATCGCCGCGCTCGGCGGACTGCTGCTGCTGACCCTCACCGTGGCCAGCATCCTGCGCACCATGGTGGTGCCGCGCGGGCTCTACTCCTCGCTGGTGATGCGGCTGTGGCGGAGCCTGCGGTCGGTGCTGCACCTGGTCGCCCGCCCGTTCGGCAACAGCTACCGGGCCCACGACCGGGCCCAGGCCTGGCTGGCGCCACTGGTCCTGATGGCCATGCTGTTCTGCTGGCTGGTGGCGCTGCTGGCCTCCTTCACCCTGCTGACCTACGCGAGTTCCGGGCTGTCCTGGAGCGTCTCGCTGCGCGAGGCGGGCTCCAGCCTGTTCACCCTGGGCTTCGCCAGCGGCGACCGGCTGCGGCTGTCCGCGCTGGACTTCGTGGCGGCCGCCAGCGGACCGCTGGTGATCGCGCTGCAGATCGCCTACCTGCCGACCCTGTACGGCTCCTACAACCGCCGCGAGGTCGAGGTCACCCTGCTCCAGTCCCGGGCCGGCGAGCCCGCCTGGGGCCCCGAACTGCTGGCCCGGCAGTCCCTGGTGGACACCGAGACCGCGCTGCCGCAGCTCTACCGGGACTGGGAGCGGCTGGCCGCCGAACTGGGCGAGAGCCACTCCAACTACCCGGTCCTGCTCTCCTTCCGCTCGCCGCAGCCCTACCGCAGCTGGATCGTCGCCCTGATCGCGGTGATGGACGCGGCCGCGATCCAGCTGGCCGTCAGCCCGCGCACCGCGCCGCCGGAGGCCCGGCTGGTGCTGCGGGCCGGGTTCACGGCGCTGCGCGACATCGCCCGGGTGGTCCGGATCGACTACGACACGGACCCGGAACCGGACGCGCCGATCCGGCTGACCTACGCCGAGTTCGACGCCGCGGTCTCGATGATCGCCACGGCCGGCTTCGAGGTCGAGCGGCCCACCGTGCTGGCCTGGCCGCACTTCCACGGCTGGCGGGTGAACTACGAGTCGATCGCCTACGAGCTCGCCCGCCGCGGCGACGCGGTGCCGGCGCTGTGGACCGGCGGCCGGGACTTCCCCACCCCGGCGATCCCGCCGCGCCGCCCGGCCGACCGCCGCCCCGGCGACCGGAACTGACCCGGGCGGGAACCGAGCCGGCCCCGCACTCCCGCCCCCGGCCGGCCGGCCGGCCGCACCCGAACGCCCGCAGTTGAACGCCCGCACTCGAACCCCCGCCCCTTTCACCCCTTTTGAGCGTGGCAGTAGGCGGGAGTAGGTTTATAACCCGACCCTCCATCCGGCCGACACCGATTTCGCATAAGTAATACTGCCGGATTATCTGGGAATAACGATCTTCGGGGAACGTTTTTCCTGCTCAGGCCCTCCCGCCGAGCGGATCACACCGGGGGCGCGCGCCTTTCCGTTCACCTCTCACGTCCCGAGGAAATTGGCGGCTGCCCCTCACACCGGACATGAGCATGCGGTGGAATCTCACTGCGCAGCGGAATTCACTCGTTCGCCGATCCTCGCCGTTCGCCGTGTTTCCCGTTTGCCGATCACCGTGCTTCCTCCGTGCACCACCGCGTGAGCGTGCACCCCCGTGAACCTGAATGGGAGAGAGAGTCGATGTCGATCGAGACCGGGCCGGCCCCGACCGAACCGCAGCAGGTGCAGGTCAAGGCACAGCTGAGCCTGAGTACCATCGCGGCGCGCAACCTCGCCACGACGACCAAGTCCGAGCCGCAGATGCAGGGCATCAGCTCCCGCTGGCTGCTCAAGGCGCTCCCCTGGGTGCAGGTCTCCGGTGGTACCTACCGGGTCAACCGCCGGCTCAGCTACGCGGTCGGGCGCGGTCGGGTGAGCTTCGCCAAGACCGGCGCCGAGGTGCGGATCGTGCCGCCCTCGCTGCGCGAGGTGCCGGTGCTGCGCGAGGTGGACGACGACGCCCTGCTGGCCGAGCTGGCCGGCCGGTTCGCCCAGCGCGAGGTGGCCCCCGGCGAGGTGCTGGTGGAGGCGGGCCAGCCGATCGAGGAGATCTACCTGATCGCGCACGGCAAGATCAACAAGGTCGGCACCGGCAAGTACGGCGAGTCCACCGTGGTCGGTCACCTGGCGGACGGCGACCACCTGGGCGACGAGGCGGTCCGCCAGTCCGACGCCCTGTGGGAGTACACCGCCAAGGCGGCCACCCCCGCCACCGTGCTCACCCTGCCGTGGGCCGCCTTCCAGCAGCTGGCGGACCGCTCGCCCGAGCTGCGCCAGGTGATCAGCGACTACCTGGACAGCCACACCCAGGCGCAGAACCAGCACGGTGAGGCCGAGATCGAGCTGGCCGCCGGCCACGACGGCGAGCCCGACCTGCCCAGCACCTTCGTGGACTACGAGCTGAGCCCGCGCGAGTACGAGCTGAGCGTGGCGCAGACCGTGCTGCGGGTGCACAGCCGGGTCGCCGACCTGTTCAACGACCCGATGAACCAGATCGAGCAGCAGTTGAAGCTCACCATCGAGGCGCTGCGCGAGCGCCAGGAGCACGAGGTGGTCAACAACCCGGAGTTCGGCCTGCTGGCCAACGCCGAGTACGACCAGCGGATCCAGACCCACTCCGGCCCGCCCACCCCGGACGACCTGGACGAGCTGCTCAGCATGCGCCGCGAGACCTCGCACATCTTCGCCCACCCCAAGGCGATCGCCGCCTTCGGCCGGGAGTGCAGCCGGCGCGGCATCTACTTCGGCAGCGTGGACATCGGCGGCCACCACATCCCGGCCTGGCGCGGGGTGCCGATCTTCCCCTGCGGCAAGATCCCGGTGGTCGGCGGCCACACCTCCTCGATCATCGCGATGCGCGCCGGGGAGAACAACCAGGGCGTGGTCGGCCTGCACCAGACCGGCATCCCGGACGAGTACGAGCCGGGTCTCAACGTCCGGTTCATGGGGATCAACGAGAAGGCCGTCATCTCGTACCTGGTCAGCACCTACTTCTCCGCCGCGGTCCTGGTGCCGGACGCGCTCGGCGTGCTGGAGAACGTCGAGGTCTCCCGCCCGCGCGACTGAGCCGGGAGCCCCGGTCCTCCGTCGGCACCATCCCGTACCCGTGCACGACCCCGTCTCTCCAAGGAGCAGTCTGTCATGACCACTACGACTCCGAACCCGGCCTCGGTCCTGCGCACCGCCTTCCAGAAGTCGGTGGCCAACTACTGGAACACCAACCAGGAGGACCCGGTCAACCTCCGGCTGGGCGAGGTGGACGGCCTCTACCACCACCACTACGGGCTCGGCGACTACGACCCGTCGGTGCTGGCCGGCCCGGCGGAGACCCGGCCGCAGCGGATGATCAACGAGATGCACCGGCTGGAGACCGCCCAGGCGGAGGTGCTGCTCAGCCAGCTCGGCGGGGTCGGTCCGCAGCACAAGCTGCTGGACGCGGGCTCGGGCCGCGGCGGCACCAGCATCATGGCCAACGCCCGGTTCGGCTGCGAGATCGACGGGGTGTCCATTTCCGAGTACCAGGTCGGCTTCGCCAACGAGCAGGCCCGGCTGCGCGGGGTCTCCGACAAGGTGCGCTTCCACTTCCGCAACATGCTGGACACCGGCCTGGAGACCGGCTCGCGCAAGGCGATCTGGACCAACGAGACCACCATGTACGTGGACCTGTACGAGGCCTTCGCCGAGTTCTCCCGGCTGCTGGAGTTCGGCGGCCGCTACGTCTGCATCACCGGTTGCTACAACGACGTGACCGGCCTGCGGTCCAAGGCGGTCAGCCAGATCGACCAGCACTACATCTGCAACATCCACGCCCGCAGCGAGTACTTCAAGGCGCTGTCGGCCAACAACCTGGTGCCGATCTCGGTGGTGGACCTGACCGCCGACACCATCCCGTACTGGGAGCTGCGGGCCCAGTCCTCGGTGGCCACCGGCATCGAGGAGCCGTTCCTGACGGCCTACAAGGAGGGCAGCTTCCACTACCTGATGATCGTGGCCGACAAGGTCTGATCCCGGACCGGTTCGCCGCTCGGGCCCGGCCGC